>JBBSJZ010000582.1:0-4003 GCA_038256795.1 Pirellulales bacterium
ACTCCCCCTATTGACAGCATTCCCATGTCATGGGGTCTGCGTTTCCTTCGCGAGCGGTCAAAGCGACTATCCGCACCATTAGCGGTGGCTGTTCACGGACATCGTCAAGCGGGTGTTGAGACGTCGTTTTGATCGTCGCATTCCGTCTCAATTCCCCGACCGCAATGCGTGCTAACGATTGCCGGCTAAGCGAACGTCATCGCAGCAAGATTTTCTTGACTCTGACGCATAAACGTTAATAATCCAACCTGAAGCCACGACGTGCGACCGGTGGACCGGTACGCCAACGGAACAATTGATGACGATGGGGTCAGGTGGACGACCCGCGTTTATTGAAGTTAGAAAAGCGAGAAAGATGAGTCACTGCAAAAACGTTTTTGAAGCCATTCTACGTTACGGCCATGATGAAGATTTCGTTCCTCAACAGGGCGATGACTTTTCGGCCACGGATGCCCCAGCGGGTAGTCCTGAGAAGATCGAAGTTCTCCGCAAGCGAGTGGAGCTCGGTCAGCCGCTTTGGCACACGACCGACCGTGTCGATTACAGCGGATTGACGGGCGCTATCCGCCCACGCGAGTGAGCTTTTGCATCGGGTCCGTCGCCAATCGAGCGAACGTGATTTGATTGAACGATCCACACACCTCGCCCGCCGTGCTTCGGTTGGTGAGGTTTTTTTTTGGGTTGAGGAGACGTGTTAGGCGTCGATCGACGATGGTGCGTTGACGGGTGACGGTGGTAGGGTCGAGCACACCGGGCAATCGGCACGTCGCTCGATCGCGAAGGTGCGAAACGTCATGCTACCGAGATCTTGACAGAGCATCCGTCCGGTGAGCGGCTCGCCGATGCCTGCAATCAACTTGATCGCTTCCATCGCCGCCAAGCAGGCGACGGATCCTGAGACCGCGCCGAACACGGGGAATTCCCGTTTCCAAGTCGGCGGTACCTCCGGCACCAGGCACCTGAGGCACGGCGTCCGTCCAGGAATCATTGTCGTCAGTTGGGTTTCGAGTTGATACATCGAGCATTCGATGACCGGCTTTCCTTGCAAAAAAGCTTCGCGGTTCATTGCGAACCGTTCGGGAAATAGCGGGGCGCAATCCACGACAACGTCACTTTGGCCGACGAGCCGCGCCACGTTGCCGTCATGGACGTTCTCGCCGACTGCGTCAATCTTCAACCGCGGATTGAGCTCGAGCAATCGCCGCTCGATCGATTCGATGCGTGGTCGTCCGAGCCAATCCTGGGTCATCAACAATTGGCGATTCAGATCGCTGGGTTTGACATTACCGGCGTGGGCGAGCACCAATTTTCCGATGCCCGCAGCCGCCAATTGGTAGGCGACGACCCCGCCGACGCCGCCAACCCGCGACACCATCACGGTCGCTTGCTTGAGCTTGCTCTGGCCGGCTTCACCGAAGCCCTTGACCCACATTTGCCACTCGTAAACCGCTCGCTCTTCGTCGGACAGTGTCATTGGTGAATTGCTCATGAAAATCGCCTGGCGATTGCGGCCTGAAGCCAAGGTTTCAATGCGAGCCGCTCGTTACGAACCCAGTTTCTTAACGACGCGACGTGCTAGCGATGGGACGCTCCGCTGGATGGTGTGCCACTGGGCGAGGGCATCCTTTTTGGGGCGGATGACCAGATCCAATCCAGTGGGTATCGAGTTTCGTTGGGTGCGAAACGATTCGCGAATCAGCCGTTTCCAAAGATTTCGCTGGACGGCGTTGCCGGTTTTTTTGGGAATCGTGATGCCGATGAGGGTCGAAGCCGAATCGTCTCGCCGCACGGCGAACAGAACCAGGACGCCATCGGCAACGCACTCGCCTCGCTTCAGCACACGGGTGATGTCGGCGGCGCGGACGAGTCGGTCGGTTTTTGGAAAGCAGTTAGAAAGCGGGGACGCCAAGAGATTCGTACCTGGTGAGCGAGGATCGTCGGAACATTATGGACGGAAACCCGGCCGTCGTGAAAGGACGTATCATGGATGCGAGAATCATTGCTGGGGTCTTCGGCATGATGGATTGAGTAAACGTTCCCTTTTGAGACGATAAGTTGGACAGCATGAATTTTCAAAAAAGAGTCGTCGGCGCATTGCTCGCCGCCTGCGTGCTAACAGCCGCGCCAAGCTTCGCCGCCGATTCGACCACGGTGATGACGTACAACATCCGCTACTTGAACACGACTGATGGCGAGGATGTGTGGGAGAATCGCCAGGATGCCGTGATCGAGACCCTTCGCGGCGCCGATCTCGTGGGACTCCAAGAAGTGGTGTTGGCGCAATTGCAAGCGGTCCAGAAAGCGACGCCGGAGTGGACGTGGTACGGCGTCGGTCGTGATGATGGTAAGGAAGGCGGTGAAATGGCTCCGATCGGATTTCGCAGCGATCGATTCAAGTCGATCGACCAAGGCACGCTGTGGCTATCTGACAGGCCAGAAGTGGCGGGATCGATTGGCTGGGACGCCGCGTTGCCGCGGACGTTGACGTGGGTGCTGCTTGAGAGCACCGTCGACGCATCACGGCTGTTGGTGCTCAACACGCACTTCGATCATCGCGGCGAAGCGGCTCGCCAGAATGCGGGCAAGTTGCTCGCCCAGCGAGTCGACACGATGGCGAAGGAGGTTCCCGTGATCGCCATGGGCGACTTCAATGCGGGACCCGAGTCGATCCCGATCACCAACGCGACCGCCGGATTGCAGGTACCGCTCCAAGATTCACGCGAAATCACCACCGAGCCTCCACGTGGTCCCGTCGGAACATGGAACGGCTTCAAAGCAATCAATCCGAAGACTCGCATCGATCATATTCTGGTCAGCAAAGGAGTACGCGTGCTCAGTCACGAAGTGCTCGACCCCAAGACGGCGGCCGGTCGCTTCGCCAGTGACCATTGCCCCGTCGTCGTATCGGTGCAGTATTGATGTCACGACAACAGCAATGACTTGCCAGGGGGTGAGTCCACTGGCGGCTAAATGGGATGGCTGGATGCTGCATCTCTTGGAGCAGCACGCATCGAAGCTAGCCGAACTCGTGTCGCAGTATGACTCGCCGCTGCACCTTCATTTCCCCGAGCGGATGACTCGTAACGCCGCGGCGATTGACCGAGTCGCTAGCGAACATGGGCTCGCGATCGACACCTACTTTGCCCGCAAGGCGAACAAGTGTTTGTGCTACGTCGATGCCGCGGCCGAGCAATCCATCGGGATCGACACGGCGAGTTTTCATGAATTGAAACAGTGCCTCGATCGAGGTATCGATGGTGCTCGCATCGTCTACACGGCCGCGATCAAGGAGGCGCGCGGGATCGACCTTGCGATCGCCAGCGGCGTGACGATTGTGATTGATAACGTCGACGAATGTGGCTTAGTCCAGACGCGAGTGAACCAGGCGACCGGGACGCCGCGAGTGGTCCTAGCACTGCGATTGCGTGGTTTCGATTTTGGCGACCGGGTCCATCGCTCGCGATTCGGTGTGGACATCCCGCAGGCGATCGAGTTCATTCGGGAATCACTCAGCGATGAATCGTTTGCGGATCGCGTCCGTTGGCGTGGATTGCACTTTCATTTGGATGGCGGTGAACCCCATGAACGGGTCGCGGCGATCCACGCCTGCATCGATCTTGTTCATCAATTGAGCGAGCACGGCGTGGCGATCGAGTTCATCGACATGGGAGGCGGATTTCCGGTTTGCTACTTGGAACACGAATCCCAGTGGGTGGGGTTTTGGGATCGGATTCGGCGTCAGGCGGTGGACGCTTCGCTGCCTCGCATCACGCCGCCGGGTCATGATCTGAGCCGAGTCGATCGCGACGGCCGCGTGGCGAGCGACCGACATATCTATCCGTATTGGCAACCGCACGACGCAGCCACGTGGCTGGACCAGATTTTGAGTGAACGGGGGCGGCGATCGCAGTCCATCGCGGAACGTTTGCGAGCGAGTCAACTCTCGCTGCGCTGCGAACCGGGACGCGCGCTCGTCGATGGATGTGGGATCACGCTGGCGAGA
>JBBSJZ010000583.1:0-3983 GCA_038256795.1 Pirellulales bacterium
AGTATCCGCAAAAGCGATTCCCGTACGAGGAGCTGCACGACACCAGCCGGATGCGAAGTCGTCTTGAGCCCGAATACGAATTGGTCGATAGCGGTGCGTTCGAAGAGTCACGCTACTTTGACGTGATGATCGAGTACGCCAAAGGTTCACCCGACGACGTGCTGGTCCGGCTCAGCATCACGAATCGCGGCCCGCAAGCTGCCGTGCTGCACGTGTTGCCTCAATTATTCTTTCGCAACACGTGGTCCTGGCATTGCACGGACGAAGGCTGTACGACTCGGCCGGCAATGAAGCTCAAGGGCAACTCGGTCGTGACTCAACACGAGTCGCTGCAGGGTTTCTGGTTCGCCTGTGACGCGATTGGAAACGACGATTGGCCATGGTTGTTCACCGACAATGAAACCAATGCCAAGCGACATCCGGGATTACCGAGTGAGTCGGAGTTCTACAAGGATGCGTTTCACGATTACGTCGTGCGCGGTGATACCAAGGCGGTGAATCCCCAACAATCGGGAACCAAGTGCGCTTCCTACGGACTCGTCATGATCCCGGCGGGCGAGACCAAGGTCGTGCGATTGCGTTTGACGAGCGACAACGATCCCGTCGCGGTGAACGCCTGCAGCGGCAAGGTTGAACACTTTTTTGCCCAAGCCTTCAATGACTCGTTCGATCGCGTCTTCGATCTGCGACAGCGGGAATGCGATGAGTTCTACGCGGAGCGAATTCCGGCCTCATTGAGCGAGGATCGGCAACGGATCATGCGGCAATCTTATGCGGGATTGCTGTGGACGAAACAGTTTTATCACTATGTCGTTGCGACGTGGTTGGACGGTGACGCGGCGGGCCCCGAGTCGACGCCCTCTCGCCAGAATGGTCGCAACTCCGAATGGCGGCACCTGTTCAACCGCGACGTCATCTCCATGCCCGACAAATGGGAATACCCGTGGTACGCGGCATGGGATCTCGCGTTCCACATGGTGCCGATGGCGGACATCGACATCCACTTCGCCAAGGAGCAAATGATCCTGTTCTTGCGTGAGTGGTACATGCACCCGAGTGGCCAAATACCCGCTTACGAATGGCAACTCGGCGATGTCAATCCGCCCGTGCATGCGTGGGGTGTTTGGCAAGTTTATAAGTCGACGGGGCCACCCCAACAGCGAGACAAGACGTTCCTGGCTCGAACCTTCCAGAAGCTTCTGATCAACTTCACGTGGTGGGTCAACCGCAAGGATCCACGTGGAAAGAATATCTTTGCGGGCGGTTTCTTAGGGCTCGACAATATCGGTGTGTTCGATCGCAGCAAGCCGCTGCCGCAGGGACACCTCGAACAAGCCGACGGCACCGCTTGGATGGCATTCTACTGTGCATCGATGTTGCGGATGGCGATGGAACTCGCCGAGGACGATCTGGCGTACGGTGATATGGCCAGTAAGTTTTTTGAACACTACGTCGCGATCGCCGAGGCCATGAATTCGATGGATGGCAGCGGTTTGTGGGACGAGCAGGATGGCTTCTACTATGACCATCTTTGCCTCGACGACCAATCGATCCCGATTCGAGTGCGCTCACTCGTCGGTTTGATCCCGCTGATCACCGGTGTGCTGCTCGAAGAACCCATTATCGACAAACTGCCTGGATTCAAGCGGCGGATGAACTGGTTTCTGGAGCACCGCGGCGAGCTTTGCACCCACATGTCGTACATGGAGAAAGGCGATGGCGGCTCGTCCACTCCGAATCGCCGATTGCTCGCCATTCCCAGCGAAGAGCGGTTTCGCAAGCTGCTCACGGTGATGCTTGACGAGGCCGAATTCCTGTCGCCGTTCGGCATTCGCAGCCTATCGGCGGCGCATCGCGACAAGCCGTTCGTATTCGACTTTGGCGGTCAACGTCATACGGTCAATTACGTTCCCGGCGAGAGTGATAGCGGCATGTTCGGCGGCAACAGTAACTGGCGCGGGCCGATCTGGTTCCCGACGAACTATTTGTTGATCCAAGCACTGCGTCGTTACCACGCCTACTATGGCGAAGACTTCAAAATCGAATGCCCGACCGGCAGCGGCAATGCCATGACCTTGATGGAGATTGCTCATGAACTCGAGCGGCGATTGATCACGTTGTTCGAGGTCAACCAGCATGGCGTCCGTCCGGCACATGGCAACGACGCTCGCTACTCCTCAGACCCCGCGTGGCAGGATCTCGTGCTGTTCTACGAGTACTTTCACGCCGATACCGGCCAAGGCCTCGGCGCGAGCCACCAAACCGGCTGGACCGCCTTGGTTGCAACCCTGATCAAAGGACAGGAGAAGAAGAAGTAGTTGCTAGGTGCTAGGTGCTAGGTGCTAGGAAAGCAGGGGTAAGTCCTTGCTGACGACTATCGGCGAAGTCGTTGCGAAACGACAAGCCGCGTCCAATGAATTGACCGAGTGATGTCGAGTGAATTGGCAACGCCGTGAACCCGAAATCGTCGACTCGGATTCCCATCCGCGCTCGTACTCAGCTCCGCGGTACTCGTGCTCGATTCCGATTGTGTTTTTGAGTACGAAGTACGAAGGGCTGGGAATTGCGGGATGATGCTCGCAACGCTTCGCGATTCGGACTCATCCAGCGTGGAATGTCGTCTCGCTCTGGCTATTGACCGCAACTACTCGGTTCCGTTGACGGTGATGACGAGGCTACGTGAACCGGCTTGGTTGCGATGTTCGCACAGGTAGATGCCTTGCCAGGTCCCCAATTGCAATCGCCCTTCACCGATCGGAATCATGATGCTCGCGCCCATCATCGACGCTTTGACATGTGCTGGCATATCGTCGGAGCCTTCGAGGGTATGGACATAGTCGAGTGATTCCGGAACCACATGGTTCATGGCGGTCTCAAAATCCGTTCTTACATCGGGGTCGGCGTTCTCGTTGATGGTGAGCGAGGCGCTCGTGTGTTGGATGAACACTTGCATCCAACCGACCTTGATGCGGTGCAGTTCGGGAACCGCGTCCACGATCCGCTGGGTCACCAAGTGATAGCCCCGGCGAGATGCGGGTAGTCGAATCGTTTTTTGAAGCCACATTCTGAAACCAATCCTTCAATTGCGAGCCTCGTCAAATCGACGCCGCACCGAGTACTGCTGAGGTCCGATGACCGCGCGTTCTTCCCGCCAATTCTCGTGCGGTGCTCACTGTTTCGATTCAAAATACGCGACCGTCTTCTTGATACAGATCGGGTCGCTCATGAGATAGGAGTGCAATACGGGCACCGTTTCGATGCGCTCGGCCCCGTCCAGCCTTGCTTCTTCGAGGCTAACGATAAAATCGCCCTTACCCGCAACGAGTGGGTTCTCAAAGCCAGCGACGGTCTTTTCGCCAGCGACAATCAAGAATGGGAACGGTGGTGTCCCTAAGCGATTCTCAAGGGTTTCCCAATGGGTTCCCAATTCCATACCACCGGCGCCGGTGACCCAGCCGAAAACCCTCGTGGGCGCGAGTGCTCGCGCGATCGACGCACCTTGGTTGGGCGGGCCGAGCATCACCATCGATTCGCATCGCGGAAGAATATGGTGTGGATCACCGTCACGCTCGAGGTCACCGATCAAATGACGCGTGACGATGTTACCCATGCTGTGACCGACAAAGCTGAAGGTGGCATCGCTCGGCAAACTTTCGATGACCTCGCGAACCGCGGCGGCATGATCGGCGATCGAGGCACGAGTGCTGGCGTACGTGAGTGGGACGGCATGGTAGTGGCCGGTTGCCTCGAGGGCTTTGGCGAGCCCGCTCATCGAGTGACTCGTTCGCATCAATCCATGCAAGAGAATCACATAATGTTTTGGCTGGGTCGGTGTCCGTGTTGGCGGCACTCGCTGGTCGAGACTCGTTTGACAATGGGCACGCGATCCCCAGGCTCGGCGAACATCGTTCGTATCGATCAGCCGCCAGTGACCTGATACCGCGTTTTGCTGAATTCGGTAGCCGTCACGCCAGACGTGATCA
>JBBSJZ010000584.1:0-3981 GCA_038256795.1 Pirellulales bacterium
CGATCGTCCCGCTCGATCATTTGCTGCAGCGAATCCAATTGCTCGAGGGTGTAGATACCGATGAGCGGCTGGATTCGATCGGACTGGGCCAGGGTCGGCCGTCGGGACTCACGCCAGCATCGTTCGATCAAACGCAGATCTCCGATCGCGAGCGCCGGCGTATCGACGGGGGTCACGAAACAGGCGTCGTAAGCGTGCTCCCTGGCATGCATCAATGACGTGGCGATCCCGGTCGCCGGACCTTGATGAGCTCGCGGATCGGCTAGGGTGATGCGATCATGTGCTTGCGAACATGCACCACTCACCACCACGTCATCACAAACGTCGGCGATGCGACGGATCGCGTGTTCCAAGAACGTGATATCGCCGCGGAGGATGAGCGAAGCTTTATCGCGTCCCATCCGCGAAGATCGACCACCGCACAGCACGACACCGAGCAATTTCATGGCGCCAACTTCATTGTTGGGACGATCGTTGCTGCGACTGGGTGAGCACGTCCTCGACCCAACCGCGTGCTCGCATCATGGCGGGAAAGCCGGTTGTCGGGGCGGAAAGAATCGCGACGTGACGCAGGTCAGCGGCGACGCAACCGGCTTCGAGGGCTTTGCGGCAATGCGAATGAGCCGCGCCTTCCAAGCCGGAGCCGATCGAGATCGCCAGCTTCACGAGTGCGACTTCACGATCCGAGAGCGGGCCGGCTTCTCGCGCGGCTTTTCCGAAAGCTTCATACGCCTGCATCAACTCAGGATTGCTGGCGTGCATTTGCTTATACGGCTTTGGGATCATCGTGGACTCCGGTGGAAAGGGTCGCGATCGCGATCGCTTGGGCAAGCGAGTGCATCGTGTAGGGATCGGCCTCGGCGGCGACTTCGAATCCGAGTTCTCGCACCGTTTTCGACGTGATCGGGCTGAGCGTCGCCAATCGACACTTCCGCAAGTCCTGGCCGAATAATGACGCGAGATTACGAGCCGATTGGCTGCTCGTGATCGTGACCCAATTGACTTGTCCCGAGCGAATCATCTCAGCGATCACGGGATCGGCGACGGCGACGTCGCCGTGCTCGTAGGCAACGACTTGGCGAACTTGGCCACCGGATTCGATGAGCTTCTGGGGAAGTGTTTCTCGACCGCGACTGGCACGAACGATCAAGAAGCGATGCTCGGCGGCGCTTGGTGCGAGTTCTGCGGCGAGGGCGTCAGCGTCGAAGTCGGTGGGCACGATGTCACAGCGAATGGAATAGCGTTCAATGGCCTCGCGGGTCTTGTCGCCCACCGCTGCGATTCTCAGTCCGGCCAGCTTGCGAACATCGTGGCCGAGACGAAAGAGGCGATCGAAGAAGTAACGCACCCCATTGGTGCTGGCGAAGATGAGGGTGGTGAATGAATTCAGATGAGCGATGGCGTCATCGACATCCGACTCGTCGGCCGGAGCAGCGATGGTGATCACGGGTTGAGTGAGGACACTCGCACCCAGTTCTCGCAGGTGACCGGCTAATTCACCGGCTTGATCGATCGGACGCGTCACCAGCACCGTTTGTCGAAACAGTGGCCGACGGTCGAACCAGCTCATCGCCGGAGCGAGCGTGGTGACTTCGCCAATAATCACGATCACCGGCGGTCGAAATCGATGCGCGGGGGTGAGGTGGTCACAAACTTGATCGAGTCGACAGTGAATGGTTTGCTGGTCGGGGTGTGAACAACGACGCAGCAGCGCTACGGGCGTGGCGGGATCCTTGCCCGAGTCCAGCAGCGCTCGCGTCCACTGAGGCGCGGTCGTGACTCCCATGTAGATCACCAGGGTGCCGGGGAACTTGGCGAGAGCCTCCCAGTCGAGGGCCGATTCGGACTTGCCGGGTTCTTCGTGGCCGGTCACCAGTGCGACCGCGGAGGCGAGTTGACGATGAGTGATGGGGATTCCGGCGAACGAACCGGCGGCGAGCGCGGCCGTGATACCGGGAACAATCTCGAACGGGATCTCGGCGGCCCGAAGTGCATCCACCTCTTCCGCCGTGCGAGCGAACACGGCGGGGTCGCCGCCCTTGAGTCGAGCGACGATTCTGCCGGCCCGAGCGTGCATCAGCATTTCTTCGATGATCTCGTGCTGTGTCCAAATCCGGCTTTGACCGTGCTTACCCACACACACTTTGTCGGCCGTCCCGGCATGCTCCAGCAACGCGTCGTTGCTCAATCCGTCGTACAACACCACATCAGCCCGCGCCAGTAATTCCGCACCGCGCAAGGTCAGCAGCCCTGGATCGCCGGGGCCGGCACCGATCAGGTAGACGCGGGGAAGCATGGGCAGTCGAGTTTGTCTTGGAGTAAAAACGGACGAACAACACGATTATGCCTGCCGCAGCAGGTTTGTCACCGAGTCTGACGCGAGCTTTGGCGGATCAAGCCCCGGCTCAGGCCACTCCGCCGGCATCCAATGCCAATGTTTCACCGGTTCAAGCGTGAAACCCCAGCAGGACTGGACAAGGGGGCAAATTCTCGGCATACTACGCGGCCAGAAAATTCAAAACACATCAACGCCCGCTTATTCGACGTCTTTTCGAGACGTTTCAACTCGACATGCCAAATACCAGCAGCGCCAAAAAACGTCTCCGTCAAAACGAAACGCATCGCATTCGCAATCGGGCGAAGCGAACAGCGCTCCGCACCCAGTTGCGAAAAGTGCGTGAAGCGGTAGCGGCCGGCGATTTCGACAAAGCTCAATTGGAATTCCGCCTGGCGACCAAACGCCTCGATCAAGCTGCGGCAAAGCAGATGATCCATCGCAATGTGGCGAGCCGCACGAAGAGCCGTCTGAGCAACTTCATCAAAAAGGCCTCACTGGCCAAGTCCGCCTAGTTCGCGACTGCGTGACGCGTGTCAAATCAAAGCTCCGTTATTCAGCGGGGCTTTTTTTCATGGCCGAACCCCTGCAATGCGATCGCAACACGGCGCCATCGGGTCAGCAAGGGATCGAGCCAGACTCCCCGCAAACTCAGCGGGCTGATGCATCAGCGCATTTTCGAAGAACTCCGCACTGGATCGCAAGCTGGATCGCTGGTGAGCCCCGCCACGCGGCGGGCGCCCCACATTCACCAGTCGTTCCAGCCAGTTGGCGCTCATTCACTACTTCTGCGACACAATGTCGCTTGTGTGCGTGTGGCCTTGCAAAATCGAGCGACTGGGCACGATACTGACGAGCATCCAAGGAAGTCCGTATGGTTGCGGCTTCGATCTATCAGTTCACTCGGTGCTTAATCCGGGCCGCGCTCAACGCGAAGGCCAGACGCTATGCAACGGTTTCTTTTTCCACGTTGGGTCAATTCATTCCTCGCCTTGATGGGCGTGGTTGCTGTTGCTGGTGGCGTTTATGCCGGAGCGATGGGTGGATTGATAACTGATCCTAAAACGCTGAACATTGGCTACATGCCGGAACAGCCCGTGCCATTCAGTCACGCGATTCACGCGGGCCAGTTAAGAATGGATTGTCGGTATTGCCACAACACGGTGTTCGATGCCGCACACGCGGCGATCCCGCCCACTGCGACGTGCATCAATTGCCACAGCGGCGAGAATGCCCAAGGGGTGACGGCACTCGGGGCCGTTCATGCGGCGAGTCCGAAGTTGGCACCGATCCGCGAGAGCTGGGAAACCGGTCGCAGCATGGATTGGAAACGTGTCCACAACTTGCCTGAGTTCGTTTACTTCAATCACGCCGCACACGTGAATTCCGGCGTGAGCTGTGTCAGTTGCCACGGCCGCATCGACCAGATGGAAGTGGTTTACCAGCACGAGGAGTTGTCGATGGCTTGGTGCATTTCATGCCACCGCAATCCCGAGCCACACCTGCGTCCCAAAGAATTTGTCACCAAGCTCGACTGGGTGGCCCCAGCGGACTGGGACCCGAAGAAGGCCCGCGAGGAATTGCACATCAACCCGCAAGTTCACTGTGCGGTTTGTCACCGGTAGAAGGGCGTACGAAGCCAGTCA
>JBBSJZ010000585.1:0-3970 GCA_038256795.1 Pirellulales bacterium
AAATGCAAAAAAGAGGCCGCGACGCGCGAAATAGTTTGGCCCACGGCAGCGAATTTGCTTCGCTTGGATAGCGAAGCGAAGGCGCTGCTCGGCATAGTGTCTGAATCATCAGCCGCGGCAGTCGAGACGCCCTCAAAGCCCACAGCGGTTAAAGTCGACCGTTCCGTCGATTAACTCGTTCCGGAAGCGACGACACAGAAATGTTCTGGAGTAGATTGCTTCGTAACCGTTCATCGGCTGGACCATGAAACGGTAGGCTCAGGACATTCGACTCGATGTTCGCCGCCGTCTAGGCCGAGCGACGGCGGGGTCTCGGCTCGGACAGGCTCTCGCGGAGTGTCGACGCGACACTGCCAAGTGTACGGCTGGGCGATCGCGAGAGTGAACCGATGGAGTCGCTGCGCAGGGCGGTATCGACCTTCGATTGCAACTCGCTGCGAATTCGGGCGAGGTCGGTTTTTTTGTCTAACCATACTCGCAATTCGATTTGCTGCGTTCGCTTTCCGACGCACAGCAGTGATGTCTTGGGTTCGGGCTCGCTCATCACGCTGGGGTGTTGCGACGCGATGCTGAGCAGCAGGGCACTGGCGTCACTGCCTCGGATGTCTTTGCTCAATTCGATATCCATCGTCAACGGACAGAGTCGACCGGCACCGGTCCAATTCGTGATGTCTTCGCTCATGAACTTACGATTCGGAATGATCAACTCGCGGCCTTCGTCATCGATCAATGCCGTTGTCCGCAGCTTCTGGAATGCGACGCGTCCGGTCAATTTACCGATCGTCACCAAGTCGCCAGGACCGGCGGGTTTCTCGAGCAGCACGAACAATCCACCGATAAAATTGCGGACCATGTCTTGCATCCCGAACCCGAGACCGATGAGCAGCGCGACGACAAGCCACTGGATCGTTTCCCAGCGCAATCCGATCTGGTTCGAGGCGAGCACGATGCCGACGAGTGACAACGCGACGCGGCCTGCGACGAGCATCAAGTGGTGCATGCCTTCGTCACGGATCATGAAGTCGAGCAGCAACACATCCAACACGAGTGGTAGGGTGCGTGAAAGGTGAAAGGTAAAAAAGAGGGTTGCGGCGGCGAGCAGCAAGTCGAACGCGGTAACCGCGGTGGCGCTGGGTACGAGCTTCGCGACCTCGCCACCATCAATGTTGGCCGTGTATTCGGTGACGACCTCATGGACGGTCCAGAGCGTCGGATTGGCGATGCGGACGTTCGGTATGATGTCGGACCACATCGAGCTGACCACCATGGCGACGCCGAATGCGACGCCACATCGCGCCAAGAAGGCGAGGCGTTGTTGCAGTAAATCGTACTTTTGCCGACGCAGGTAACTGGCTCGCAGCTCCATGCCATGTTCGGCATCGTCGTCGACGAGTTCGATGCGTCCGTCGCCGTCATCGGCCCAAATGGTCCACAATTGCGAGACGACCGACTGGATCACCGTGATCGCCAGCCAGATCAATCCCAGCACGAGTGCCGTGATGATCAGGCGCGTGATCAACACTTGCGATGTGTAACCGAACCCCATCGCGCTGAGCACCACCATCATCACGGGGAAACCGACACCGAGCACGTACATCAGGTGCCGAAACCGGTACGCCCAGCGATTGCGGCTCGCCAGAATGAGTGAGGGGATGAAACCTTTTTTCGGACGCAGTGCGCGGTGGGCCACGATCGCGATGATCATCATCGCGATGAGAAATCCGATGCGGCCCAGCGATTCTCGCCAACGCCCTTGATCCATTTGGCTGGCGATCGCCACGCCCATCGCCAAGGGCACGAGCACCATCGCCAGGATCGACAAGGTCTTGAACGCGCGCTGCCGCGATGGCAATTTCCAATCCATGTGCTTGTCGACGATGCCATAAGGCCGCGTCAATTGGCGTGGCAGCTCAATCATCCAAAGCACCAAGGCGGCACTGAAGAATCCGGCGGAGACGGACATCAGTGTTTCGGTGGTCGCTTCATGGTCGGACAACCAGCGGGCGATGAGGTACAAACAGGCCGGGAAAATGAGCGAGAGCACGAGCGTGAGCGCCGCCGCTCCGATCGTCCAAGACAGTCCCAATTGTTTGAGTTGGCGTTGTTTGCCGATTTGCACCAGGGCCCGTTTCGCTCGCCACCGAATTAGCCCCACGGCGAAGATCGCAAAGATCATGTAGAAGCCGTACAGGGGGCTGTGCGACAACTTCATCTGCAAATCCGCGCCGAAGCGGTGGCTGCGTCGACTATCGAATAGCGATCCTAATCCCGTCCATGCGGTGCTCACGTCCGTGATTCCGAGCGGCGTTCCCGAGCGAATCCAAGTGACATGCTTGTCGATCAAACCGCGATACGCATTGATGGTCGCGACGCAATCGGACGAGGCCGAGTCGAGTTCCTCCAGCCGCTTTTGGTAAAGTTGATAGTCGTCCGCCAATTGGCTCATCAACTCACGTCGCTCCGAGAGCATTTGATAAACCTGGGGCCGAAGCTGCTGCGCTTCCGCGAAACCGGCATAGGGCGAGTCAGCAATCCAACGATCGGATTCGGCGTCCAATTCCGTGAGCTGGGCCCGTTGCAAGTCGAGTTCGAGTTGCTGGCTTTGAGATTCGTGCATCCGCGTGCGAGTGTCTTGCAAGGTCCGCACGTGGACGTGGACGGGCTCGAGTGAATCACGACGATGGCGAAGCAATAGGCCGATCGTCGGCGTGAGCCCGTATTGGGCAAGCTTGGTGCGGACGTTCTCGTAGTCCTCTCGCAAGCCGCGGAGTCGTTGCTGGGTCGAGTCGACTTGGGAATTGATGTCCCGACGCGAGTTACTGAGCAGGGCAAGGTCATCGGCGAGCTTGGCATTCGATGCAGCCAGCTCACCCACGAGTGGGTGCGCCGATGAGGCGATTGAGCGAGCGCGATCGCCGAGGCGGTACGCGGACGATGCCTTGGAGTTCTCGACCGCTTCGTCGATGGAAGCGATTTGCGAACCGATCTCGTCGATCAAACGGCGTCCGGCGGAGAGTTCGGAGGTGAAGAGATCCGCGTGTTTTTCATTGAAGCTCACTTGCCGGCGCAGCAACTCGACTCGCGTCAGTAACGCGTCCTTTTGCGCTCGCCGCTGAAGCTCGTCACAGCGAGCGACGACGCTGGTCAACGAGCTCGCGGGTGTGCCTTGATTCAAGGATTGAAGTTCCGCTTCGGTTTGGCTGAGTTGCCGGGCCCATTGGCCGCCCGAGCTGGCGATGGCTTCGCCTCCGTAGCGGGCGACCATCTCCGAGTAGGAGTCATTGGCGCGGGCAAGATCCAGGGCCAGGTTCTCGCGACGATTCATTAAATCGGCGACGGCATACCCCGCGTGAAATCGCGTGGTCGTTGGGGCTGGGGTTGCGAGATGCCGTTGCAACGCCAGTAGCCGTGATGGGGCCGAACGAATTTCGGCGGCCAACTGGGCGGCTCGCTGTGAATCACTGCGTGACTGCTGCAACCACTGGATCGCCTTTTGCAGGGTCGCTTGGGCTAACGATTTTTCGTCACTCGTCAACGTCGCGGACTGGTTCACTTCCGTCCCGGCCGCCTGGATTTCCGACTCGCTCACCGACAACTGGACGAGCGGCTGGGCAAGGGTCGTCGCTAGATTGACGTTGTTCGCGTAGGTCGTTTGGCCCGATCGCGAGGGTGTGCTCGCCGATGGCACGTAGCCCTGTGAATTGGGGCCATTCACGATCGGTGCCGAGACCGAGATCACCCGGCCTGGGCTGGGTTGACCTTTATAGGCTTGACCCGAGTAGCTCGGGAGGCCGTTGTTGTTGGATGCTGGCGGATGGCTGACGACGGGTGCCCCGAGCTGTACGGGTTGGCTACCGGTGACGACGTACGAACCGCCCCGATAATTTTGCGCCTTCGCAACGTTCACCAGCACCAACGCGCAAGCAATCGTCGGCATGACGGCAAAACGAAGGCGAGCGAGCGGTTGATT
>JBBSJZ010000586.1:0-3967 GCA_038256795.1 Pirellulales bacterium
CATCGCGAGACTGCAGGGCCGCGGCCCCGTCGCTGGCTATTTCCAGCCGGTGGCGTTCTCGGGTCCCCAGGGCACTCAGTATTCGTTGCCCCAGGACGGTGCCTTCGGCGCCGGACAGACGCGATTGATGGCCGGAATGTTGATCGGCAGCGTGTACCGGTTTCGCATCGTCGGCATTCCCGGATTCGAAGGTGCCGAGTTGTACCCCACCGTCGAGATCATCGATCGCACGTATCCACCCCATGGGCTCGCACTCCGTTATCCGATTCCGATTAACCTCGACCAGGATGATCTCGAAGCGGCGCTCCAGGGCCAATTGGTAACGCGGGTCGTGTACCTCGAAGACCCGCAAACGGCGGTCGGATTGCCGGAGAATCCGCTCTCGTCGCGGGCCATCGAAATTTCGCAATATCAAGATCCGCTCGAAGTGGCCGATCGCTTTGGCCGACCCGTCGCGATCGTTCGCATCGGATCGCTGATGCCGCCACAAAACGCCGAATTGATGCCTCAGTTCTATTTTGGTTATCCCCCTTGGGCTCCGATTTACCAGCCCGAGACCGTTGACGCTTCTGGACAGATGTTGCAGCCATGAGTCGCACCGCACTTAAATTCAGCTTGGTCACCGGTGCCGCCGTGATTTCCTTGAGCGGCTGCGCGTCGCTCGGCACGCCAACGCGTGCGGGGGCGTCCAAACTCGCCGCGCAACCGACCCAGCAATCGTCACATCCTCTCGACTACGTGCAAGCGACGCCGTCGCAAGCCGCACCGCTGCGAGCGAGCACGCAAACGATCGCCCAGGTCGGCTACAACCACGAAGCCGGTGGCGGCGGGTGTGGTTGTTCAGGGTGTTCGTCGCGCGACTACCAGCCGCAGGCGAGCTCGTGGGCGACGCCGCCGGCGGGCAGCTGCCTCAGCGATCTACAAGCTTGTGCGCCCCAGTTCGGCGGCGGCCATGAACGTCCGATGGACAACAACGCTTACGGCACCGATCCGCAAGAATTCCTCTGCGATGGTGGTGACGCGCCGCCGCGAGCACTCGTTCGCCGAGACGATTCACTCGCGGGCTTGCAGCTCGAGGACACCGTCGTCCACTACACGACCGAAGCCGGCGATATCGAAGTGCAACCGAGCAATCGCGTCTGTGTGTACGCGCCCCGATTCGCATCGGTGCGCAAAATCACCGCCGCAGTCGCGGGTGAGCTTGCCGTCGGGCCTTCGGGAATCATTAAACCCGTTGGGACCAGCGGCATCGACTTCCAGCAACCAGGACTCGTGGTCGCCGACTCGCGTGAACTCGGACACGCGGATATCAGCCGCAGTCTCGATGCGATGCGCGATCGTAATCGCGGCGTTCGCATCGAAAACGTGTTGCAGATCGAGCAGTACTCCGACGTGATGGCAGCACTGGCGGGTTTGAAGGTCATCGATCTCGGGTTGCTCGAAGAGGGGCAATTGGCCCTCGTTCGCCAAGCCGCCATGGCCGCCGTGACGTGGTCGCTCAACGAATCCGTCGACGTCGCCATCCTCGATGTGTTGCCACCGACATTGACGCGTGACCAAAGCGTCGAAGCCTTCACGGTTTACGACTTCCCCGACGCCGGACGGTTGCGATTGAGCAAGCTGGCCGACCGCGACAACGCCTTGCCGGGCGAAATCGTGACGTTCATGTTGCGAGTCGACAATATCGGTGATTCACCCGTGACGGATGTGCTCGTCACGGACAACCTCACCACACGGCTCGAATACGTCGAGGACAGCCAAACCGCCAGCGGCGGCGCCGAGTTCTCGGCCAAGCCCAATGAAGGCGAATCGATGCAGCTGGTGTGGAAGCTCACCGACAAACTCCGCGTTGGCGAGGGGGTCACGATCCGCTTCAAGGCACGTGTCCGGTAACGAGTCCGGTTATAGTGAGTGGATTGACCACTTCACTCGCTCGGACATGCTTCCGCGATGAAAACCGTTTCACTCGCCGCTTTCGCCGTTCCGTGTATCCTGATGTGCGTCTGGCTGGTCGGCTGCGGACGCCAGTACCGCGAGGATCTCGACTACGACTTCACGGTGCTGCAAACGTGGAGCGTCGATGAATTACCCGATCAAGAATTCGTGCAATTCGAGGGCGTGTTCTGGGACTCCGACGATACGTTGTCGATGCGAAAGCTCATCGTCGATGACGCCGCGGCGGCACAGCGAGATTGTTTGGAAATCGGCTCCGGAACCGGATTGATCTCGCTGCTCTGTTTGCACTCCGACGCCAAGAGCGTGATCGCCACGGACATCAACCGCACGGCCGTTGCGAACTCGCGGTACAACGCCGCGATGATGAACCTCGATAAAAATTTCGAGGTGCGTCAAGTCGATCCCGCGTCGCCGGGCGCCTTTGCGGTGATCAAGGACACGGAGAAATTCGACTTGATCGTTTCGAACCCACCGTGGCAGGACGGTCGGGTCGGCGTACCGCTGGATCATGCGTACGTCGATCCAAATTTTGCGATCATGGATTCGCTACTCGATGGGCTACCCCAGCATCTGCGGCTGGGCGGTCGTTGTTTGCTGGCATATGGCCATCGCCCGGCCATCGAGCGACTCTTGGCGGGGGCAAAGCAACGCAACCTCATCGCCAAAATACTGGATGACCGCCAACTCGACACGCTCGCGCCGGACTTCATGCCGGGAATGGTGATCGAGATCAAAGTTCCAACGTCGGTGACGCCCCAACCATGAGCGGAGTGCGGGTTGCCGCCAACTACTTCGCGTGCTCAAGAAACCATCCACGCCGATCTTGTCGTGTCAAGATGTTTTCCACCGCAAGTTTTTTGTTCGCGGATCAATGCACGAGACGCGGCAATTGTCTTGTCAGCGGCGGAGGAGGGCCATTACCATGAAGTGTTCGCAACCCTCGGTTCATGGAAATGCGAAGATATAACTCGTCTCGGAATTGTTGTTGATGATTCATTACACCTGCGACCGCTGCAAACGTGAAATCGATTCTCTGCACCAAACGCGTTACGTCGTGGAAATTGAAATCCACGCGGCGCTGGACGATTGTGCGAATGATATGGAAGACGACATCGATCACCTTTCCGAGCTGAATCAAGCACTCGAGGATCTGAGCGATGATGGCAACGATGATGAGCACGCCGAGTCGAGCCATCGCGGACGCTATGACCTTTGTCCTGGGTGTCGCCAACACTTTCTCAACAACCCGCTCGGTCGCGACTCGCTACTCGCGCTCGGGTTCAGCAACAACTAAGCAGCAACTGGCAACGTTCAACGCCGCCGGGCGAGCATCCCGCTGGATACCCGCCGCGACGTTGTTCGAATGCGACGCGGGTGCTTAACGATTGATGCGAAGACCGAAGAAGACGTTTTCGTATTCGGGACGAGTACGGTCGATCACTGCCCCCGCCAATTCGACGTCGACTTCGGTGGTGCCCAAGTAGCGATACTCGGCGAAGAGGTCGACATTGCTATTGATGCGTTTGCTACCACCGACGATCGCTTGATACGCGAATGCTGCGTCGTGGATGTCAATTTGGCCCAGCGGTGTGTCGATGTCAGCATCGAATGCGGCGACGCCCAGACCACCACCGACGTATGGCGTGACTCCGGCAACGCGGAGCGATTTGACGTCGTAGAGAAGGTTGGCCATGGTTGTGAATGCGAACGCGTGTCCGCTCCAGTCCGCAGCCGCACCACCCACCGAAATTTGGTCGGCCGCATTGCTGCGGAATCCGGTTTCGAGTTCACCGCGCAGCCCGTTTCCGAAACGTCGTCCGACGGCACCGCCGATGGCCCAACCGTCGCTGAAGTTGCCGCTGGTTCCGCCGAGAATATCGCTGTTGTAATCGTGCAAGAAACTCCAGCCCCCAAAGAGGCTGATGTAGCGGCAAGACTCGGGCGAACAATCATCGTCGCGGTTCGTCAATGATCGCAATCGGTCGCCAATTCCCACGCCGCAACCCATCGA
>JBBSJZ010000587.1:0-3966 GCA_038256795.1 Pirellulales bacterium
CGGATGTGCCGTTCGATGACGTGCTGCTCAAAATGATGCGAGTCGCGGGGGCGGTGGGATGAAATACAACGGTGTCCAGGTTTTAGTCGCCACTTTCTTTTGGAATCCATGCTGGGCGTCTGAAGGCTGTACACCAACATGAATCTGACCTCACCTTGGCTTGCTTGGTGGTTGCTGGCGGCGATTCCGATCATCGTGTTCTACATTCTGCGAACGCGTCTTCGCCAACAACCGGTCGCGACACTGCTGTTCTGGGACCAACTGTTCGATGAAAAACGACAACGGTCGCTGTGGAATCGACTTCGGCATTGGTTGAGTCTGCTGTTGCAACTCGCTTTTCTTGGTCTCGTCGTCGCCGCTCTCGTTGATCCGTTGTGGAGCGGCCAGAAGGAGAATGCTCGCCAAATCGTGATTGTGCTGGACAATTCCGCGAGCATGCAAGCCACTGACTCGAAAGGATACAGTCGTTTTGCAGCCGCCAAGGAATCGGCACTCGGAATCGTCGCGGGCTTGAGAGATGGCGACGAGATCGCCCTGATGACCGCCGGGTCGAGCGTACGTGTCGTGGTCGGTATGACCGACTTCGCGCCCGCGATTCGCGACGCGATCGCGGCAGTCAAGGTCACTGACGGGCCAACACGCGTGATCGCAGCCGTCGAGTCCGCGCGGCGTTTGACCCGTTCACCCCGGCGCCGCGAGATTATCGTGCTCAGCGACCTGTGCTTTGAAGGTGCCGAGACGCTCGTCAAATCTACCGACGTGAAATGGGTCGCGGTCGGCAAACCGCTTGACAACGTCGGCATCACGTCGCTTGCCGTGCGTCGTTCGCTCGTGGATCCGATCGGCTACGCGGCACTCGTCACCGTGAAAAACTTTGGTCAATCCGCAGCGAAATGTCGGTTGACGTTCCAGCTCGATGGATCGCTCGTCGATGTCATTCCGCTTAACCTTGCCGCCGGTGAGTCGACCCAGAAGACGATGGTGCGAGCATCGGCGGAGGGGGGCGTTTTGTCAGCCAGCCTGAAACACGATGATGGCTTAGCACTCGACAATCGAGCCTTGGCGGTGCTGCCGCGACGACCGCCGATTCCGGTCGTACTCGTCAGTGAGCAACCGAGTTTGTATCTCGAGAGTGTGTTGAAGGCGATACCGCTCGTGGATTTGACGACAGTCGCGACAATCCCGTCCGCTGCGCCGGCGAATGGCTTCATTGTTTTGAATCGAATCGCGCCGGAACAGCTCAGCGAACCCGGCGAGTTGCCGACCGGAAACGTTTTGGCAATTGATCCGCGCGGCGATAGCGATTGGTGGACGCTCGGCGAAACGATCACGCAGCCGATCGTAGCGAAGCAGGACGCGGATTCGCCGCTCTTGCCACACGTGCGGCTTTTGAACGTGAGCCTTCCGGGGGCTCGGGCACTCGACGTAGTTGAGAACGCGACGAAGTTATTGACGGACGCGAGTGGTGCGACGTTGATGGCGTCGATGGTCCGCGGTGATGATCGTAGCGTGGTGCTTTCGACGGACTTGGAAAATGGCGACTTGCCGCTGCGGATCGCTTTTCCCGTGATGATGACCAACGCTGTCAATTGGTTCCTCAGTCGTACAGGAGAGATCCAGCCTGCGATTCGGACCGGCGAGTTGGCGGAAGTAGCCAGCGGTGCCGATGACGCCAACACCGCATGGATGTGGATCGATGCGGCGGGCGAGACCGCGCCGGCGACCCGCAGTGAATCGGCAGCGATGCTGGGACCCGTGAACCATGTCGGTATCGTTCGCATCGGGCCGCGCCAGGTGATCGAGTCGTTGGCAATCAATCATTCGGCGCCGAGCGCAACATCGATGACGGTCGCGAGTGAACTTGAACTCACGCAAGTGGCGGTGAACTTGTCGGACGCTGGCGAGAGCGATTTAACACCGCGAGTTGAATTGGAACCCGGCGAGTTGTTGCTAGCGGGCTCAGCTCGGCGATCAATATGGTTTTACCTCACGTTTGCCGCTCTGGGACTGATCATCGCTGAATGGTTCCTTTACCAGCGGAGGGTCGTAGCATGAATGGCATGACGCACTGGGAATGGACGCGTCCAGGCATGCTGGCTTGGTTACTGGTGGCGATCCCAATTTTGGTCGCGTTTCATTTTCGCAGCTTGAGCGATTTTCCGCTCACCCAGCGCTGGATCAGTCTCGCAGTGCGGGCCACGATCGCCGGGCTACTCGCACTTGCACTTGCCGGTTTGGTGTTGCTCGTTCCCACTTCACGTCAAATGATCGTCGTGGCAATCGATGCGAGCGAAAGCATTGATGAGATGGCGAGATCCAAGGCGGAGCAGTTCGTCGAGTCGTTGCAGGCAGCTGTGATGACGGAGATGGATACGGAGCTGAGATACGTGGTGTTCGACCGCGAGCCAGGCTTGTCGACCGACGAGTGGCCAGCTTCAAACGCATCTTTAACTCCCGTTTTACAATCGGACGCGAGTTCCGGTTCGGGTGAGGCGGCGGAGCGAGAATTGGGGACGGACATCGCGTCAGCGATTCGAACGGCGGTGGCGTCGATTCCGCCGAGTTATGTCCCGAAGGTGATCGTGGTCAGTGATGGAAACTCGACGACGGACGATGCCGTCGCGGCTGCCGCGGCGGCGGGCGTTCCGATTTCGACCATGCCATTGCCGCAGCGAAGCTCTCCCGAGGTTCAACTAACTCGAATCATTGCTCCGGCGCAAGTGCGGCAAGGTGAACCGTTTTACATTGAAGTGGTCGTAAACTCGAACCGCGATGCGAACGGCTACGTCGACTTGTACCGCGGTGATATCAAGATCGGTGATGACGTCCAGAAAACGGTGGATGTGAAAGCGGGTGAGACCAAGTTCCGCATCCGGCAAAGCGTTGTCGGTCAACGCCAAGTTGCGTTCGCTGCACGACTTCGTGAGTTTGGCGAGTCCGATACTCTGTTGGATAACAATGAAGCGATGGCCATTGTGGCTGCATCCGGTCGTCCGCGCGTGCTGCTCATCGATCCCGATATCGATCAAACCGATTCGCTCCGCTGGGCTCTCGACGAGCAAAAGATCGATGTCGAAGTGCGACCGCCTGCTGGCGTGCCTCGAGACCTTGCCGAGCTTCAAGGTTACGAGTGTTTGATCCTGTCGAATGTCCCGGCAACGGCGATGACGATGCGTCAAATGGACGTGATCCGAACCTACGTCCAGGACCTGGGTGGCGGACTGGTGATGCTCGGCGGAGACCAGTCTTTCGGACTCGGCGGTTACTACCGGACTCAACTCGAAGAGATCTTGCCGGTGCGCAGCAACTTCGAAAAGGAACGAGAGAAACCGAGTCTGGCGATGGTGCTGGTGATCGACAAGAGTGGCTCGATGGGTGGCGAAAAAATTGAGCTCGCCAAAGACGCGGCCCGCGCGGCGGTGGAGTTGCTGGGGCCGCGAGATAGCGTCGGCGTGATCGCATTCGATGGTGATAGTTATTGGATTAGCGAGTTGAGATCCGCGGCGGACAAGGGCTACCTGATGGACCAGATCAGTACCATTGATGCGGGGGGTGGCACAACGATGTATCCGGCCATGGAGGACGCCTACCATGCACTCAGCTCCGCATCCGCAAAACTCAAGCACTGTATCTTGCTCACCGACGGAATCTCCTCGCCCGGTGACTTCGAGGGTCTGGCCAGCGAGATGGCGGCAAGCCGAATGACGGTTTCGACCGTGGCGATGGGCGAAGGTGCGGGTGAAGATCTACTCCAAGAGATCGCCCGGCTCGGTGGCGGGCGGTACTACTTTTGCGACGATCCTCAATCCGTTCCGCAGGTGTTCGCCAAGGAAACGGTCGAGGCCAGCAAGTCGGCGATCAACGAGCTACCGTTCATGCCACAACTCGTGCGCCCGACTCAAGTGCTTGAGGGCATCGACATGGAACTAGCGCCACTGCTGCTCGGTTACGTTGTCACTCGGCCCA
>JBBSJZ010000588.1:0-3962 GCA_038256795.1 Pirellulales bacterium
GCCCAGGAACCCGCAGCGGAGGTGGCCCGGACACTCGTCGATAACGATGAGTTGTTCACGACAATTCTAGGCGCGGTGCCAGAGTTTTCGACGCGAATGGCCGTTTGCTTGGGAGCCTGTCCCCTGCGAATTGAGCTTCCCGCACTGGGGCTCGATGATACCGGTCGCTTCTTGATGCACTGTTTGTACTCGGCCGGGTGCAGCCGCGAGATTTTTTCGGATCCCGCGATTGTGCGATTGCATGAAATCAGCGGCGGCAAATTGAAGCAACTCAGCCATTTGGCCGAGTTGGCATTGCTTGTTGGGGCAGCCAATCAAGTAACGCGGATCGATTCCGAATTGCTCGAAGCGGTTCAAGACGAATTGATCCAGGCCGCGTAGCCGGACTACTCGACTCGGTAGATCGCTTTGTCGGTCCGCCAGATCATCGCGTTGTCGACGACCGCCGGTGAGGCCATGATTTGGCCATCGAATTGGTTCTCCGTCACCTTTTTGAATTCATCACCCGGTTCGATCACCGTCACTTTGCCGTCGTGGTTGCCAAAGTAAATGTGACCGCCCGCGAACAGCGGTGAAGCGGAAAAATTGCCGCCGAGTCGCTCTTTCCAAATGAGTTCGCCGCTTTTGGTGTCGAGGCAGCTCGCCACACCGTTGTCATCGACGAGATAGATGCGTCCATCGAGGAGCAGTGGCGAAGGCTTGGCGGGGATGCCTTGCAGAGATTGCCACACCGCGTGGGTCTCGGTAACGTCGCCGGATCCATCGACGCGCACCGCCCAGAGTTGTGGTTTACCGTATCCGGTGGCGACGTAGACCACATCACTCGCAAAAACGGGCCGCGGGACGACGGAAAAACCGGTGCCGTGATCGAGTCGCCAGATTTCTTGGCCCGATTTCGGCTCGTACGCCACCAGCCATTGAGAACCCATGCAAATGAGTTGTTCACGTCCGCTCGAATCGGTAATCGTGATCGGTGTGCAGTATGATTTTTTTTGATCGCCATCCGGCGCATCGATTTCCGGCCGGTCGGTTTCCCAGGCGGTGGTGCCGGTCGCTTGATCGAGCGCGATGACATATTGCCGCTCCATGCCGTCTTGGATCAGTACCAGCAAATCGTCTTGGATGAACGGTGAGCTGCCGGGACCGACCGCGTGTTGCAGCGGTAGGACGCGTTGCCAAACCATCTCCCGCGTCCCACGATCAACCGCGAAGGTGCCGAAGGTTCCAAAGTGGCAGAAAATTTTCTCGCCCGCGATCACGGGTGTCGGTGACGCATAGCTATTGAGCGAGTGGATCGCGTCCGGCTCTTCGACGGTGGTCAAGTCAATCGTGTGCAGTAATTGGCCGCTTTTCAGCTCGATCGCCAGCAATTTGAGTTCGACCGCCTTGGCGATCGCCAGCATTTTGAATTTGTTCTCGTCGTTATCGGTTTTGCGAAGCAGCGTTTCTCGCTCGTCGTCGGTCGGCACACGTTCAATGGCGGTGGTCAACCAAATCACGCCGTCGGCGATCACGGGAGATGACCAACCGCGACCGGGGATGGGTGTTTTCCACGTGACGTGCTCGTTTTCTCCGAACTTCACGGGTGGATTTTGGTCGAGTACCACACCATCGCCGCCCGGGCCGCGAAACTGAGGCCACGGTGCATCCGCACGAAGCGGCGTCATGCCCAGTGCCAGCAATAATCCGATCGCGAACGTGGGACGCAACATCATGGTGGGGCTCTCGACAGACAGTGTTGAGGTGGGGGTTCAGTAATGGCTCGACGACTCGGAACTCGCGACGTCGATCGAATCGAGTCCAAGCCGGATTCTCGCGTCATCCAGGATAGCGGCGGTGGCGCTCGCACCGACTCGCGTCACACCCAACGATCTTACTTCAAGCAAGGTATCCAAGTCACGCACTCCGCCGGCCGCTTTCACCTGAGTTTTTCCCGTTGCTTTGGCCAGCATCAATTTCAGGTCATCGATCGTCGCCCCGCCGCTGCCGAATCCGGTGGACGTTTTGATCCAGTCCGCATCACAGTCGCAAGCGATCTCGCAGAGTCGTTCTTTGTGCGACGTTTGCATGTAGCAATTCTCGAAAATCACCTTCACCTTGCGATCGGCCGAGTGAGCGATTTCGACGATTCCTCGGATTTCCTCGCGGACGAGCGTGAAATTACCACTCAAGACCGCGGAGATGTTGACGACCATATCGAGTTCAATGGCCCCATCGGTGATTGCGGTTTTTGCTTCGCTAACCTTGGTCGACATCGCTTGACCACCGTGTGGAAAACCGATCACCGTACTGGGTAGCACGTCCGAGCCGGCCAGCAACTCGCTGCAGCGGCGGACGTAATAGGGCAGGATGCAAACGCTCGCCACGTCGTAAGCTTTCGCCATTAAGCACCCCGCATCGAGGGCGTTGGCTTCGAGTGTCGGCGATAGCAACGCATGGTCGATCATCTTGGCGACATCGAGATACTTCATCATCGAGCTCTTCATGACTCAGGTGGTCGGGGCGTTTTCTGTTCGTCTCGATACGCTGTCCGAGCGGTCTGGTAATCGCTGCGGGCGGGCAACTCCGCGTCCTCGGGATTCGCTTGTTCCCACAATCGTTTCAAAAACGGCCGGCACCAACCACATCCCGTCCCTGCGCCGTAGCATTCGGAAAGCTGGCTGGGCAAAGCCGGTCGATTGACCCGCAAGTACTGAATCACCTTTCGCTTCGTCACGTGAAAGCAGAGACAAAGTTCGTCGTCATCGTCCATCGCAATCGCTTATCGAAACTGACTTCTTTGGGTTTTACAAACGTCGTGAGTGTAACGGATGAAAACCGGGTCAATGACGATTGCTAAGCAAATTACCGACTGCCGTCGTCTAAAAGCTTGATGACGTCGACGACCTTACTCAGGTTGTAGTCTGTCATGGGCGTCAATTTCCCCTGTTTTTCAATACTAATCCAGTGAAGCTCTGTTATCGACGACTTTCTGCCCAAACCACCACCGTCAGGGGTGTTTCTGACAATGCAACACATACCATCAATGACGACGGGCACTTCTACTCCGAAAATTTCTTTAAAAAACAGGTTTTGCTCCTCATATTTGACGAGCTGATCGTTGGCGGCCGCTCGCTGAACGTGATGTCCGATCGCTTGGAAGTCCGGAAGTCTAAATTCCCATGTCCTCAAATCATATTGCCCTGGTCCCAAGTCTTCTCGAAGTCTGAACTTCTCACCTTCCGTGACTCGTTCCTGAATGACAGTCGACGATTGTTGCGGAATTCTAGAAATCACAGCGCGGATGTCTGCTACTGGATCGCCCCAGCACGGGAAAAGGGCGAGCCCCCAGAACTTTGTCAAAGGTATAGAACTATGCAGAACGGCCTCATCGAAAGAGCCAAGTTGATCGGTCTGAGCATGCCCACCTTGGTAGGCGGTAGCTTCATGCCCTTTGACGGATCTAGCATCAAGTCGGACAGTGGCTTTTTCGCCGGTAGTTCTGTCAAGCGATATCTGTTCATAGACCCAAATCGCGGACTCGTCGTTCAGGTCACATTTCAATCGAAATCTTAGTGTTTCGATTGGCGTTGTCTCGCCTCCGAACTCTTCCGTGACGGTTGTTTTGCCAAAGACGTCGTAGACGGACAACCCATTGCCAGCGACTAAAGAGGTTTCAAGGGCGTCAGTCATTTCCAGCTTACGGCTGTCCAGCTTATTGACCGGATCATCGCAACATGCAGTTCCGCATCCCGCGACCAGGAAATAAACGCATAGTAAAAATTTACGGACCATTGCTTCTAACTCCAGGAAACCGCATTGGGGGCTGAGCCGTTGCCTTCCAGGATCGTCGCAACCGAATCCTAATGCCAACGGCAATGGTTTGTCTTGTTGATTTTGTCGTGCTACCTAGCCGATCACTTACGCAAGCGGCAGCTAGCCTTGTGCCCCTCACCCTGCTCTCGCCCTCAACGAAGCGTTAA
>JBBSJZ010000589.1:0-3953 GCA_038256795.1 Pirellulales bacterium
ATCGGCGAAGCGTCGCTCGAATCACTATCCCAATCCCAATCGCTCCGGCTATTGTTCATTGGGCTGGCATCGATCGCCGTTCCCCATGTGATCGTTCACGAGTGTCTCGGAGCGAACCAAGTCGCGACACCGGAGGCGATCGGATGAAAACGACTCAGCCAGACGAGGATGGGAACTCCGAATTCGACTACGTGTTGGTTGGCGGTGGATTGCAAAGCGGCTTGATCGCACTGGCATTGATGCACCATCAACCCGATGCTCGCTTGGCGATCGTCGAACGTGATCGTCGATTGGCGGGTAACCACACATGGTCGTTCCACCGCACCGACTTACTCGACGGCTCGGAGGCCTGGGTCAAACCATTGTTGCAACACACGTGGGATCGCTACGACGTGCAAGTCGGCACGACTCAACGCGACGTCACGCTCGGATACTGCACGACATCCGCCGAACACTTCGACACCGTCATTGCCGCCGCGGTCAAATCGTCGCCCACCGCCGTACTTTTGACCCATGCCGATGCGTCGGAAGTGGAACCACATCGAGTGCTTTTGGCGGACGGACGTGCCCTGCATGCCGACATCGTTATCGACAATCGAGGACCGAAGGCGATCGACCCTCAAGTCTACGATGGTGGTTTCCAAAAATTTTGGGGCTTTGAGATCGAAGTGCCAGCGGATTGGCCGAGCGATCATCCTCGGATCATGGACGATCGTGTGGATCAATCCGACGGCTTTCGCTTCTTTTACACGCTCCCGTTTTCATCACGCCGCGTTCTAGTCGAGGACACTAGGTTTTCCGATTAGCCGACGATCGATCGCGATGAATGCTACGCCCACACGGACCGCTACGTCCAATTGATCACGAGCAAGCGGTTCGGGTTGGCCGATTGCCGGATCGTCCGTGAAGAGAGCGGCGTACTACCGATGCCGATGTCCGGGATGTGGCCCGATGCGGACATTGAATCGCCGCGAGCCGTCATCGCGGGCGGTTACCGTGGCGGTCGGTTCCATGCGGCGACTGGATTTTCATTTGCAAGCGCAGCCTCGTTTGCGCAGATCGTCGCAACGACGCCGATAGATGAATTACGATCGACGATTTCGAACAATGTGCGGCAACAACGCCATCGTGGTGCTTTCGCGAGATTCTTGAATCGCTTGCTGTTCCGCATGGTGCGACCATCCAAGCGCTACCAAATCTTTCAACGCTTCTACAGTGTCTTGCCGGAAGAACGCATCGCACGCTTTTACGGCTATCGGTTCACGATGGTCGACGCCTTGCGAATCGTGATTGGCTATCCACCGGGCGGCCTGCAACCGCTCCGATTCGCGCGATCGATCCGCCAGTCCATGATTCGGACACGACAAGTTCCGAATCTGACACAGACCCGTTTACCTCATTCTCGACCCAGACCCGTTCAACAAGTGTCGCCATGATCCAGCCTTTCGATTGTGATGATCTGCCGAGTGCTGCCGACAAGGTGGTCGAGCACACACTGCATCGTCCGGTGGCGGAATTCGTAGGATGTCGCGGAAAGCGTGTTCGCGGTTCGTTGTTGCAACTTGCTTACGCGATGGCGGGCGGCCACGGTGACGTTCCGCCGTTGGTCGTTGAAGCAATTGAAGGATTGCATGCTGGTTCGCTGGTCATCGACGATATCCAAGACGGATCGGAAGTTCGCCGCGACCGGCCCACGATGCACCGCCAAATCGGTGTGCCGTTGGCTATCAACGCGGGCAACTGGATGTATTTTCGATCACTCGAACTACTGGCAACATCCACGTTGCCATCCGCGCAACGATGCGCAATGACGGCGGCAATGATCGGTGCAGGTCGGCAATGTCATGAAGGACAAGCGATTGATTTGGGTGCCCGCGTCGATCAATTGCCGCCACGTGATTGGGCAAACATCGCCGAGTCCATCAGCGTGCGCAAGACCGGTGTTCTGGTCGGGCTGGCGATGGAACTCGGAGCTACCGCAGCGGGTGCGGGGTGCGAATTGACGCGGTCGCTGAGAACATTGGGTTGCGAGATTGGCGTGGCGCTACAAATGCGAAACGACTCGTCCGAACTCGCCGACGATCACCGTCGCGATGATCTTCGCAATGCTCGTGTGACTTGGCCATGGGCTTGGTTGGCCGATCAATCCGACTCAGACACGTGCCGCCGAATTGCAAGGCAATTATCCAACTCATCGGATGATTCGATCGGAGCAGTCGCATCGAAGATGATCCAAGCGATCGGCACGCATGGTGACCAGCAGATTCAACATCGCGTCGACCGCGCGATTCAGGTCGCTAGTGAGCACGTATTCGACACCAATCTGCTTGACCAGCTTCGTTCGGTATTGCAACCAATTCGAGCTAACGAACAACAGCACGCGTTTTCACAGGCAATCACATGAGTATGGCCAGCATATCAACCGATACGACCCATGGCCTTTTCAATGACCCGGTGGATGTGGATCGTCGGTCAAGAGGTCGCGTTGCGGTAATCGGCAGCGGCTTCGGAGGACTCGGCGCGGCGATTCGATTGCAGGCGATGGGGTTCGAAACGGTTTGCTACGAAGCTCGTGACAAGGCGGGTGGACGTGCTTACGTTTACCAGGACCAGGGCTTTACGTTCGATGCCGGGCCGACCGTCATCACGGCGCCACACTGCATCGAGGAGCTCTTCGCACTGGCGGGTGAAGCGATGGACGATCACGTCGATTTGATTCCCGTCGATCCCATGTATCGCTTGCAGTGGAACGATGGTGCGAGGTTCGATTACACGCAAGACGAACAGCGCATCATTGACCAGATCCGACAGATTTCGCCGGGCGACGTCGCGGGCTACCAACGATTCGCCGACTATACCCGTCGCGTTTTTGAGAAGGGATATGTCGAACTGGGTGCCACACCCTTTCTAAACTTCCGTGACATGGTTCGATGTGCTCCGGATCTAATGAAATTGCGAGCGGACCGCAGCGTGTACGCGGCGGTTTCGAAATTCGTTTCTGACGAGCACTTACGGCAAGCGTTCAGCTTTCACCCGCTTCTCGTGGGCGGCAACCCGATGGAAACCAGTTCCATCTACACGCTGATTCACTGGATCGAGCGACAGTGGGGCGTTACGTTTCCACGCGGTGGCACCGGTGCTTTGGTGCAATCGTTAGTTGCGTTGTTCGGTCGACTCGGTGGCAAACTTCGTTTGAATTCGCCGGTTGCCAACATCGACGTCACAACGACTCGTGGCGGCAAAACGCAACACACCTTAACCGATCGCGATGGTCGACAAGAAGCATTCGACTTGGTGGTTTCCAACGCCGATGTCCATCACACCTACGCGAACCTGTACGGCGAGTGCGACGCCGCGCGACCAGTACAACGCAAGCTGGAGAAAATGGATTGGTCGATGTCGCTGTTCGTGATGTACTTCGGCACCAACCGTCGGTACGATGACCTCGCCCATCACACGATCCTGTTTGGCGATCGCTATCAAGGATTGCTCAAGGACATCTTTCACGGCAGCGGTTTGCCAGCGGATTTCAGTCTGTATCTTCACGCTCCGACCGTGTCGGATCCGTCGTTAGCACCGCCCGGTGGCGAGGCATTCTATGTACTCAGTCCGGTACCCCATTTGGGTCGCGCCGATGTCGATTGGTCAACGATGGCACAGAAATACGGTGACGCGATCTTGGAATCGCTTGAGCAACATCTCCCGGGACTGCGTCAGTCAATCGTGACCCGTAGGCATTTCACGCCTCATGACTTCCGAGACGAGCTAAACGCATTCCAGGGTTCCGCATTTTCGGTGGCACCCAAACTGACCCAGTCCGCGTATTTCCGTCCGCACAACAAATGCAGTCGCATTGACGGGTTGTACCTGGTCGGTGGTGGAACTCACCCTGGTGCCGGTGTCCCTGGCGTTCTGAACACGGCCAAGGCGACGGCGGGCATCATCGCGAAAGA
>JBBSJZ010000590.1:0-3946 GCA_038256795.1 Pirellulales bacterium
CTGCACTTTAGGCGATCGCCTATCACTTCAGGATTGATCTTGCCACGAAAAAGGCCCTCAGAGAAATTGGAGGTTCTCACACCAAACCAACACTCAAAGGGCCAAGGATGGCTAAGCGTAAACGCTCCGGCAGACCGCCACAAGCTCAACACTGCGGCAAAAGCAAACCGTCCCGGCATGACAAACGCCAGCGACTGGTCGGTCGCAATCCCGAGCGACGACGCACTGAGCGGGCCAGTGTGCCTTTGACCGATGGTGTTGCCGTGCTGGCCCACGCAATGAGCCGTCTGCTTGATTGCCGAATCGCGTTCCGACTGCCGATCATCCTCGCCGGGGCGATGCTCGCCGGGGGCCGCCGCACCGCTGCGAGTTGGTTTCGCTGCGCCGGGGTAAAGGATGACTGGGATCGGTTTTATGAACTGCTGCAGACTATCGGAAAAAACGCGGTGTCGCTGATGCTCCCGCTGCTCAGCTTCATCGTGTCGAAGTTCGATCCCGGCGAGCAAGGTTACTGGACGCTGGTCATTGACGATTCGCCAACCAGGCGATTTGGGCCATGCGTCGAAGCGGCCAACATTCACCACAATCCGACCCCTGGACCGGGCGATGGAGAATGGCTGTATGGACACAACTGGGTTTGCTTGGCGGTGGCACTGGGGCATCCCATGTTCGGGGTCATCGCCTTGCCTCTGCTGTCGCTTCTGTATGTTCGCAAAGTCGACATTGCGGCACTTCAGACTCGCTACGACTGGGAATTCCGCACCAAACACGAACTCGCGCTGGAGCTTTGCCGCAGCGTCATGCGCACGATGCGCGGCCTCGGTTCCAAGGCGAGATTCGTCGTCGTGTTCGATGGTGCGTATGCGGCCAAGTCGTTGGTGCGTCCGCTGATGGCCGATGGGGCGACGGTGGTGACCCGGCTGCGTCGTGATGCCAAGCTGTTTGGCCAAGCGTGCAGGACATCGCGAGGGTTGGCAAGCGATCGGGTACATGTGCCGCGGCGTGATCACCGCAGGTCGCTGCAAAACGTTTCTTGCGACCAGTCACATCGTCGGCGGTCCGGTGCGCGTGGTGTTGTTGGAACACGCCAGCGGTAACTGGGCGGCCTACATCAGCACGGACACGTCGATGAGTGTTGAGGCGATCTTGAAGATCGTTTCGGATCGCTGGTCGATTGAAGAACACTTTCACGATGTCAAAGAAATCTGGGGTGCCGGGGAGCAACAGGTTCGCAACGTTTGGTCGAGCATCGGTTGCTGGAACCTTTGTGGATGGCTCTACGCGCTGGTGGAGCTGGAGAGTTGGAACGAACCAAGTGAGCAGTTGGTTAATCGTAGTGATCGACCGTGGGACAATCCGGATCGGCGACCTTCACATAACGACCGTCGCCGCAGAATTGCCCGCAAGATGCTGTGCGAGGCATTTTTGGTGGACTTACCCGACGCAACTGAAAACACAAAAATCCGCGACCGAATCGAACGGCTGCTGGCGCTGGCGGTTTGAAATGCAACTAACCTTAAGGCGATCGCCTAAAGTGCAGTTACTGGTTGTACCGCACCAACAAAAACCGTGGCGTCACTGGCATCGTGCCCACCGTTGAAATACATCAAACCAGTTCGCTCCAGTATGGCGACGTGGTCACGTCAGGTCCGTTTCAAGTTGGTAACTTTGGCGGCACCACCAGCATCACCAGTTTGGTCGCGGGGACTACGATTGAGTTGGGTCGTCGATCTCAGTTGACTGCCGGCTACTCTACCCCAATCGGCTCGTTGTACCGCATGTCTCGGGCTGCCATTAGCCGCTCTACAGAGTGGTTAGGCGATTTTCATTGTGGACTTTTTTGTGGGTGCTGCGAATGATTCGCGGCTGGAGGTTTGCGGCTGTCGCTGCGGACGGTGGACGCCTGTTGCACGGAGGTGCGTTTGATGGGTGCGTTGGATCTTGCGGGTGAATTAGTAACAGCTCAATTTGGCGACGCTCGTCTGAACGAGAGAGCCGTCGAGATCGTGGGGCGGCTTGAGCAACACTCCAACGTCAGTATTGCGGCCGCGATGACAACTCGCAAAGAACTCGAAGCATGTTACCGCTTCTTTGACAACGTGAAGGTGACGCCCGAGAGAATCTTGCAACCGCATATCGAAGCGACCTACCAGCGAATCGCTCAAGCTGATTTCGTTTTGTGCGTTCAAGACACCTCTGAAATTGATTTGACACGTCCCAATGAACAAGTCAAAGGCGCTGGGCCGATGGACAGCGAGTCACGTCGCGGCGCGTTCTTTCATCCCGTCGTCGCGTTTAACGAGGACGCCGTCGCACTGGGGATCGTTGGCCAAAAGACGTATGTTCGCAAGAACCTCAGCACTCTGACGCCATCCGAAAAATCGGACAAGCGGCGCAAAACTCCGATCCAGGAAAAGGAAAGCATCCGCTGGCTCGAAGGTCTCCAAATGACCAATCAAACGGCCCTGGCGTGCCCTGAAACGACGTGTGTTTGCGTTGGTGACAGCGAAGCGGATATCTATGAACTCTTGGTTGCCAAGTCGCAAATCCCGACGGCTAATTTACAACTCCTGGTGCGAGCGGGACAGAACCGGAACACGACGGACAAGGAAGACTGGAAAGATCAGGTTCGCCGCTCACCTGTGATCGGCACTCAGACGCTGAGCATCCGTGCTCGCACAGCAAAGATTGGCGAAGGCAAGTCAGCTCGCAGTCGCTCTCGTGATGCACGAACGGCCGAGATTGAAATACGCAAAGCCACCGTCGAGGTAGCTCGCCCGGTTCATGCCAGTAGCGACTTGCCTGGAAGCGTTACTGTGAACGTTGTGCTATGTGAAGAGGTGAATATTCCCGAGGGCGAAGATCCGATCTGCTGGATGTTGGTGACAACGTTGCCGATTGATACCGACCAAGAAGTTCAGCGTGTGATTCGCTCGTACTGCATCCGCTGGCAAATTGAAGTCTTTTTCAAGACTCTAAACTCAGGCTGTCGCATTGAGCATCGTCGTTTTGAGGAGATCCACCGAATCAAGAATTGTTTAGCTTTCTACGCGATGGTTGCGTGGCGGCTGTCTTATATTTGCCATATTGGCCGGGAGTGTCCCGATGTGGACTGCGAGATCATTTTTGAACCAAGTGAATGGAAGAGCGTGTACGCAGTTCTGGAGATGGAAATCCCAGCAACCGGTTGCCCGCGACTGGGCGACGTGGTCCGCGCGATCGCTCGGTTGGGCGGCTTCATCGACCGCCCCAAGAATGACCCTGGAACCCAAACGCTATGGGTCGGGATGCAGCGAACTTTCGACCTGTCCAACGCATGGAACACTTTCGGCCCAGGGGCCAAAAGCATTTCAGTCGGCTAGGATGTGTGGTACGACGAGCCCAATCGGTGGCGGGACTGACCGGCAATATGACGGCGCGTTTCAGTTGTTTTACAGTCGGAACTTCGGGCAATGAACGCCGCCCTGACGCAGTTACCAGATCAGCGGCTTGGGTGGATATCGACATCCGTAAAAAATTAGGCCGACTCTGCTCCGCTTGACGTCTTTCACCGAACGTGGCTCGTCTCGCTCTGTAGCGATTATTAACTCCACATCCCGGAAGGCAGAGTTTTCCGGAAAGTCGCTGAGAGAGTTGGAACTCATGAGGAAGGTTGCCGTGCGTGCCGTGCTCGAGTTGGGAAAGACTCGTCGCGAAGCCGCTGAGCTTCTCGGAATCAATTGGAAGTCGCCTGGCTGCCTCCGTATTCCCCTGAACACAATCCGTCGGAGTTCCTGAACAACGACGCCAAACAAAACACGATCGGCTAAAAAGTGACTTGACATCACACACTGAACTGGTGTACTGTTTGGCTAGTGAACCCGTTGACTAAGGTTCTTGCTAAGGTTTGTCATGTTTCTATCGATCGATTTTCAGTCCGACGTCGCGATCTATTTGCAGGTCGTGC
>JBBSJZ010000591.1:0-3938 GCA_038256795.1 Pirellulales bacterium
CCGACCGGCGCGGTCATCCCGCGCAACTCAATGCAATCACCACTGACGGACGCGACTTGGCCACTGACGTTCATCATCCATGTTTTGTCGATGCGGTCCGCCGCCGTTTGCGGACTCATGAGTTTCGGTGTTCGCAGCGAAAATCCACTCATCCGAGCATCTCCGTAAGCCGATCGAGCTGGGCACGCAGCCCCGCTTGAATTTCACCGCCGTCCTGACGAACGACGATCGATGATACATCAAGTGTCTCGTCGGGAACGACATGGGTATTCGTCGGGAACGTCGGTAATGCGACGAGGTCATCGAGTGCCGAACCGAGTTCCGCGAGCATTTCGGGGTGGACGGCAACGGTGAGCTTGGATGCGGAACGCGTGCTCTCGAGAGCCTCGGCAGCCCAGCGAACCAAAATCGTTTTTTCGGATTCCAATTTGCCGCGAACGATCCGCTCCGCCGCTAACAAGGCGATCGAGGTCAATGATTCGGCGTACTGGGACATCCAATCTTCATGCACCCGATGAAGCTGCTCGACGGCCGAGCGGATTGCGGCGAGCTGCTCTTGAGCCCGCTTGTCACCCGCAGCCTTGATCTTGGCTTCATTATCGGTGGACGCTTTCTCGATGCCGATCTTGTAGCCCTCCTGGTGAGCCCGCTGGCGGATCGAGTCCGCTTGAGCTTGCGCATCCGCGACGAGTGCGGCGGCGGCGTCGCGAGTGTCATCGAGTTGTCGGCGACCGAGCTCGGCAAAGTCATTGAGGTTGAAACCGGCGAGTCCGGTGGTCGCACTCGCGGCACGTTCCGGTTTCCCTTCGCTGGGTGCGCCGAGTCGTGATTTTAGGATGGTGGCCATGCAGTCATTTCTCAGGCAGCTACGGGAACGCTGGAGTGCATCATCGACATTGTTTGAACGCGAACACTCGCGGGCAGCGAGGCGATTGCCACCCGTTCTTTGGCATCATCGATGTCACGCAGCTCGATCGGTCCGACCGTCGCAATCTGGCGACGAATTTCTTTGGCGGCTTCCTTGGGCAGCGTTGCCATGACGGCATCGCTCACCGCCGTCGGCAACCCGCACAAAGCCAAAATTGCCTCGCCTGTGTCGACGCTTGCCAGTGCATCACGCAGCTTTACGGGCTTGAGTCGAAGTAGATGCCCGTGAATGTCATCGGTGGACCAAGATGGCTTCGCGGCAATGCCCTCGTCCATTCGTGACGACGGCTCGTCAATCGGTTCGCGGGTGTGGGGCGCCACGCGAAGTTCAGGCGTGGTTGACCGAGCGACGGACGCGAACACGAGGTCCGTCGGCAGCATGCCGCCGCGATCATCGCCCACGCTGGCTTGCGCCGCGCCGGGTGATGACATCGCTGGGACCGCCGCGGCGTTGACGGGGGGCGTCGATCGGGGATTGGCACTGGGCATTGCCGCCATGATCGCGTCCAAACGTCGCTGGCCATTCGCCGACGCTTTCGTCGACGTCGAAGATGGTGGTTGGGCGGCGACCGGCGTGACCCGCTGCTTGAGTTGAATGGCAATTTCGTGAATCATCTCGGCGGGGATGTCGCCGAGTCGCCCAATGCGGCTCATTGCTTCGCTTCGCAGTGGCCCCTCCAAGCGGGGCAAGATCCGAGCGGCTTGCGCGGGCGCGATCGACGCCAACACGAGTGCCACCGTTTGCGGATGTTCGCCGGCAACAGCACTGACGAGCGAATCGTCGTCAACATCACCGAGAAAGCTCAGGTCGCTTGCCAGGACCGGTTGCGTTGCCGGTGATGGATGCGGCGATGCCGTCGCCGCGCCGGAGTCCTCGTCGCGCGTGCTGGGCGCCGAACGTGGGTTGCGACTGGCGACCGGATTGGCAAGGTTGCTGACGCGAACCGAGGTCAGCATCATCTCATCGCCGTCCGGCGAGGGTTCCGATTGACGCTGGCGAATGGTGCCGGAGAAGGCTTGGAGGGCTCGCTTGCGTTCGAGGGGATCGACGTCCGCGAGCGACGTCATCGTGCGCCGGACGCGTAGTTTGGAATCCGCGTCGAGGTCACCGAGCAACCGTGCGGAGACCGTTGCCGGCAAACTGCTGAGCACGATCGCGATCCGTCTTAGTGCAGCCTCTCGTTCAGCCGTCATTGCATCATCCCCGCACGATTCGATACCACTCCATCGAAGTCGCTTGTACGGGAAACCGGCGCGGCGGGGGAAGACCGTTTATGCCGCCTCGCCGACCCACGCGCGGATGACGTTGGCGGCGACTTCCGGGTTCTTTTCGACGAGTTCAACCAATTCATCCCGGAGCGTTCCGCCCGTGATCTTCATCTTGTCGTTGCCTTCCGCCGTCTCTTCCAGGGCCGCAGGGGGAGCGGGCAATTCTAACCCGAACCCTTCGCTGAACTCGGTCGGGGTGGTGGTCGTCGAACGTACCGCCGAGCGTGCAACGAGGAGCGCGACGAGGGCCAAGCCAATGAGCGCCATCGTTTGCCAAGAGTTAGCGATCCACGTCATCGCCACGTCGGATGTGTTGGTCTCGATCCCCGGCGGTTCAGGCAAATCAGGATACTCGAACACTTTCACGAGCGGGAATCGATCCTCGCCCGCCGCGACGTCGGGCAGTAGTGATGCGATCGCCGTGGTGATACTCTCTTCCGTGGTCGCGCGCATTTCGTTGAGGTCCACCAACTGCATCGGCGGCGTCTCAGTGACATTGACGCCCGGTGTTTTTTGCTGATGAACCTGGGGCCAAATTTTCTGGTAGTAGCTCGAGGGTAAGCCGACGGAGACTTTGATCTTTTTGACTTGCAGCGATGCGGTACGAGAGTTCTCCCACTGCTCACCGACGACGCCGTTGCTTTCGCGTTCTTCCTCCTTGGACTTGTTGGACTCCGAATCGGTATCGATGCTTTGAGCTCGATTGCCAATCGCGTTGGGAACGACGCCGGGAACCCCTTGATTCGCGGGACGCGTGTTGGTCGATTCGCTTTTGCGAGACGATTCGTTGGTGGTGGTGCGTTCGGAGTCGTACTTCAGCACCGTTTTTTCGACTTCCATCGTGGGATCGATCTCCGCGGATGCGGCGACGCGGATCGGTCCATATCCGACGAGCATGCTCTTCACTTTTTGCTCGATGAGCGCCTCGACGTCGCGGCGTTTTCGGAGCATCGGATCCGCATCCTCGGCGTCAAGCATCCCTTCGGTCGCGTTGACGTCGATCACCTTCACGTGATCGACCGACATGCCGGCATAAGAACCGACAATCAAGTCCTTGATTTGGTTGACCCGCACCCGCGAGAGCGGTTCGATGCCTTCGGGCGTGACCATCACACTTGCCGTTTGCGGCCGCGTCGAGCTCAACCCCCGTCGCTCGCCTCGGTCATACTCAACGCTCGCCCAGCGGACGTCATGAAACATGGCAATCTTGGCACCCAAGTCTCTCTCGGTGGCGTGCATCTCGCGAGCGAGGCGCTGCTCGTTGGACTCCAGCGGGTTCCCGCTGCTAATCGCTTGCTCCATGTTCGTGCGCAGCGTCATGGGCAAGTTCGTCGACTCTTCGAGAGCGGCGTAGTACTCATTTCGCGATACCATCGGGATTCGCAACCGATGCCCCTCACGCGTCCAAGCATTGAGCCCGGCGCGGGCGAACGCCATCTCGATCACATCAAGCTCATTCTCGCTCAGTGACTTGCCACCGAAAAGCAGTTCATCATTTTGACCTGAACCGCCTTGCACGAGGAATGCCAAACCGACCCCGATCGCGACGACCAACAAGCCTGCGATGACGCGCGACTGCATCGGCATCGTGGAGAATGTTTCGCGAAGCTGGTCCGTGGTTTGGCTGATGAGCGACATGGAGGAACGTTTGCAGGGTGAAGTGTGAAGGGTGAATCACTAAATCTGGATCTGTTGAATCTCGCGATAAGCTTCCATCAACTTATTTCGCATTTGCAACAGCA
>JBBSJZ010000592.1:0-3935 GCA_038256795.1 Pirellulales bacterium
GCAATCGGTGTGATGCGAGAGCGGAAAGTGCCGCGGCCTACCTACGTGTTGACGCGTGGTGTTTATGACAGCCACGGTGAGCAAGTTGAGGCTGAGACACCCGCGATGTTGCCAAACTTTCCGGCCGATGAACCTCGCAATCGACTCGGGCTCGCGCACTGGCTCGTCCAACCCGATCATCCCCTCACCGCGCGAGTCACGGTGAATCGGTACTGGCAAATGCTGTTCGGCAAGGGGCTCGTTCGCACGCCCGAGGACTTTGGCTTGCAGGGTGATCCGCCGACGCATCCCCAGTTGCTCGATTGGCTGGCCCGAGATTTCATGGCCAGCGGCTGGGACGTACGCGAGCTGCTTCGCAAGCTGGCGTTATCGGCAACGTATCGCCAAACGGGCGTCGTATCGCTGGAGCAACGAGGCAAGGATCCCGACAATCGTTGGCTGGCACGGGGGCCGAACCAGCGTCTCTCCGCGGAGATGATTCGTGACAACGCGCTCGCGGTCAGCGGCTTGCTCGTCGATCAAGTCGGCGGTCCGCCGGCGAAACCTTACGATCTCGAGTTGGCCTACAACTCGCTCGTCGCGGACAAGGGCGACGGATTGTACCGGCGCAGTCTCTACACATTTTGGAAGCGCTCGTCACCGACGCCGGTGATGATGACGATGAACGCGGGGACACGTGAAGTGTGCAAGGTCCAGCGTGAGGTCGCATCTTCGCCGCTCCAGGCTCTCGTGATGATGAACGGTGCCCAATTCATCGAAGCCTCGCGCGTGCTCGCGCAGCGACTCGTCCGCGAGCACGACGCCGATGCAAGCGCAATCGCGGGCGAAGCGTTCCGATTGCTCACCAGTCGCGAGCCGACGACGCGTGAGTTGGAAGTGCTCGTCGCGCTCTACCAAGAACAACACGAAGTGTTCGAGCAACAAACTGAACACGCCGCTGAGCTGTTGCAAGTCGGCGCGGCCGAACCGGCCGACGATCTCGACACCGCGCGGCTGGCGGCGACCACCGTACTGGTCAATTCGATCATGAACCTCGACGAATGCGTGAGACACAAATAATGCGACCTCCCGTTTGCACCGGCCACGAAATCGGTACGTCCAGCACGCGCCGCCACTTCTTGGATCAATTCGCCTACGGCATCGGTGGGCTCGCGCTCGGCTCGATGTTGAACCCGACGTCGGCGCTCGCCGAATCCGGCGTCTTAGCCAAGCCGCACTTCGCGCCCCGGGCCAAGCGGGTCATCTTTTTGTTCCAATCCGGTGGCCCGTCGCAAATGGACTTGTTCGATTACAAGCCGCGGCTCAACCAGGATCACGGCAAGGAGTTGCCGGCATCGGTGCGGCAGGGCCAGCGATTGACGGGCATGAGTGGTTTCCAAGCCAGTTTGCCGCTCGTGGGTTCGCCGTTCAAGTTTTCCCAGCACGGGGAGAGCGGCCAATGGATGAGTGAGTTATTGCCGGAAACCGCAAAAATGGCGGACGAGATGTGCATCATCCGCACGCTCAATACCGAAGCGATCAATCACGGCCCAGGCGTAACGATGATGCAGTCCGGGTCCCAGTTCCCCGGTCGGCCAAGCATCGGGTCGTGGCTCAGCTATGGACTCGGTAGCGAGAATGATGACTTACCCTCATTCGTCGTGCTCGTCACCAACGGCCAGGGCGGCCAGCCGCTCGCATCGCGACTTTGGGGCAGCGGATTTTTGCCCGGTAAGTTCGACGGGGTCGAGTTGCGAAGTGACGCCGACGCGGTGTTGTACTTGAATAGCCCCGCCGGAATCGATCGCTCGAGTCGCCGCAAGGCGCTCGACCGATTGCAAGAGTTGCACGCGATCGATCTCGCCGCAACCAGCGATCCCGCACTGGAAACTCGCATCGCACAGTACGAGATGGCGTACCGGATGCAGGAATCGATTCCCCAGGTCACCGATACCTCTGGCGAATCCGACGCAACGCTCGCTCTCTACGGCGACGACGTGAAAAAGCCTGGCACCTTCGCCGCGAATTGTTTACGCGCGCGGAGGTTGGCCGAGCGTGGCGTGCAATTCATCCAACTCTTCCACCCCGATTGGGATCATCATGGCGGTCTTCCCAATGGACTGCGCCACAAATGCCAACAATCGGACCGACCGACGGCCGGATTATTGCAGGATCTCAAGAACCGAGGCATGCTCGACGACACCCTGGTCGTTTGGGCGGGCGAGTTCGGCAGGACGAGTTATTGCCAAGGCAAGATCGAAGGCAACAACTTTGGACGCGATCATCATCCCCGATGCTTCTCGATTTGGATGGCCGGTGGCGGCGTCAAGCCAGGTTACACGCACGGCGAGACCGATGAATATTCCTATAACATTGTTTCCGACGGTGTCCACATTCATGATCTGCACGCCACCCTCATGCACTTGATGGGGATCGATCACGAACGTCTTACGTTCAAGTACCAGGGCCGACATTTTCGGCTGACCGATGTGCATGGAAATGTAGTAAATAAACTACTTGCGTAGTTGCTCTTGATTTTTGCCGACCATCTCTCTGAGCTGAAAACCGATGTTTTTTTCATGAAACCGGTGTTTTAGCTCAATGGCCAGGCCTCATCTCCAAGGTGCGGCGGAGTTTGACATCCGCGGTCTCTCGCCTGCGGCCTGTGTGGCCGCGTTGAGCTTTTTGAAGAAAATGTTGTGAATGCTGCTGCACGAATGGGCTTCTCGGCAGTATTCTCAGCAGAGACCGGGGTATTTACTCCCCATAGCAACTTGCCGTCATAGTTAAAGGTTTTTTCAGATGCGATTTTTTGTTGGTGTTTTGCGCGTGCTGCCGTTGTTGGTGTTCCCCTTGGCGATGGTCGGTTGTAGCGAGCCCGCGCCTGCGGTCGTCGAACACCCCGTGTTGTCGGACGAAGCGAAAGCCAAGGCTGACGCGGACTATGATGCCCAAATGGATGCGAACTAATCTCGTTCTTGTTGTTTTCGTTTTTCTCTCTTTTAACAAGGTCTTTTTAAGATGAAACAAACTCGTCGGTCGGACGGGGGCTTCACGTTAGTGGAGTTGCTCGTGGTTATCGCCATCATTGGCGTTTTAGTGGGATTGCTGCTTCCAGCGGTCCAGGCAGCACGTGAGGCCGCGCGCCGCATGAGTTGCAGCAACAACTTCAAGCAATTGGGTTTGGGTTTGCACAACTATCACTCGGCATACGACAAGTTGCCGATGCAGTTGGGCGGAACGGTTAGCATCCCGGCGAACAACGTCAACAATCGCTTGTTCTTGAGCGCCTTGGTTGGAGTTCTGCCGTTCATGGAACAGCAAGCGCTGTGGGAGTCGATCGCGAATCCGAACGGCTTCACCGCTGCGGGCGCCGTCAGAAATCCACCGTGGGTTGCCATGGGCCCCGTGCCTTGGGAAACGACCTACCGACCATGGGTCACTGACATTCCGACGTATCGCTGTCCCAGTGATCCGGCGATGGGTTTGCCAGCGCTCGGACGAACCAACTATGCGTTCTGCATGGGTGACAACATCGACTTGGTGAACTCGGGTGGCAAGAACCAAGTGGGTTTTTACGAGAATGCCACCAATGACGTTCAGGGGATCACGGGCGGTGCTCTTGCAGATAACGCGGCCATAGCGCAGCGCGCTCGGACCACGAATCGCGGTATGTTCTGGGCCCGCCACTTCACGGGTTTCCGCGATTGCCTTGACGGCTTGTCGAACACGATCGCCATGGGCGAGATCGCGACCAGCATGCAAGACCGCGGTATCAAGTCTGAGATGAAGCAGGGTGCACCGTTCCCGGGCATTCTCACCAACCCACGGATTTGCGACCAGTACATTGACCCAGCCCGGCCGTCATTCTTGTTGACCGCTGCGACTGGGAACGCGACTCAGTTCAAGGGCTTCCGCTGGGCTGACGGTCGGATGCAGTACACGGGCGTCAATAC
>JBBSJZ010000593.1:0-3915 GCA_038256795.1 Pirellulales bacterium
AAATCAGACGATCTTCATTGCTGCAATCCTTTTCCCAACGGAGAAGCTAGGACCGCTCACTGCGCACTACCAACTCCCACGAACAGGATTCATTGAATCAGAATTTGCTCACTGAACAGAAGGTAGTTCGTCACAATTGGAATGATCGGATGCAGCGTCGGCGCTAGTTCTTCACGACATTTCCGAATTCTTTGCGTAACTCATCATGAAAGGTAAACACCTTCTGAAGCTGGAATGCAAAGGTCGGAGATCGATCGCTGGCAGAATTTATGAAAATGCGCACATTGCGACTTTTCATGCCCGCACAAGTGATGCAGACCCCGGCAACTATGCGATATTTCAAGGTTTTATTCCCAAGATTGACAGTCGCACTTTCCGTTGAGACTCAGAGCATCTATTGTTACCTTGGAGGGATTGCTGCGCGCAACACTGACTGAGGGACCATTGTGGAAGCGGAAACTAGTCCATTTGATACGCTTGTTCGCGATCTAATCGTACGCTGGCGTGAAGACCCCGGTGGCACGTATCGGACGTGGTTCTTGTGGGAAGAGCGACTGAAGAACTTTCGCTCCATCCGACGAGGCTTGTCGGTGGTTGTTGAGGAGATCCATAATCGTACGTTTGGCACTGCGTACCGTGATTCGTCCCTGGAAACGGTAGTGCATTCCATCGCGGAGCAAAGACAACTTTTCCGCGGGGCTGACCATGCGTTTCTGTGGAAGCCCAAGTTGCGCATTCCCGACATTTACGAGAACGACAGCAACCAGATTGCTTTTGGAAGATTTCTTGACACTTGTGTTTGCTGTTCCAACGGAAACGAAATTGTGGCTGCGATTCAAGCACTCGATGCACACAAAATCAAAGGTCTTGGACCGGCCGCTGCGAATCTACTTTATTTCCTGCATCCAACCCTCGCGGTGCCCTTCAATACGGCAATCGTAAAGGGTTACAACGCGTAGATGGGGGCGAAAGTAAAGCTCGGCAGTTGGGATGCTTATTTAGCGATGCGTGAGGGCGTTCTACGGTTCAACCATCAATATCGTACGCTGCTTTCCAACGATCTGGGGGCCATCGCCGGATTGTTGTACGAGCTTGGCTCCGGCCGATACGAGCCTCCGCCAAGAGAGGATGATGAGCATGCCCAACTGGCTTGGGAAACGGATTTGCGAAAAGTGCGGGCCGAGAGCGCTGCCTCTCAGAAGGTGCGAGCGAAGGCGGACGAACAGGTCCAGACGCACACGGAGATTCAAGGTTGGTTGCGCGATCTTGGGCTGGCGCTCGGCTTTGATGTCTGGATTGCCTCCAATGACCAAACGCGGTTGTACTGCGACGGAAAGCTGGGCGACAATTGCTTGACTCAACTGTCCGAAGCGCTCACCGGGGAGCCTGGCGCTGACGCCATTCGTTTGATCGACGTTTTATGGATCGCGCGAAATGGCGGTGGAGTGATTGCGGCGTTTGAAGTTGAGCACACAACATCCATTTACTCTGGGATTATACGGATGTTGGACTTGGCGATGGGAACGTCCCAAGATGGACTTCATGGCCTGTTCCTCGTTGCACCGGACGATCGCGATCAGGAAGTGCGTGCCCAAATGCGTCGCCCTGCATTCCAGTATGTCGGTCGACGCGGCATTCGCTACTTGCCCTACAGCGAATTGGAGAAACACCGCGCAACAATCGCTCGTTTCGGCGAGGGGATGAAAGCGATGCTCGCTATTTCGCACCCGCTATCGTAAGTAAAACGAAACAAAGTCCTGTCCTAGCCCGGATTATTCATCGAGTTTTCCGTGGGCACCGTCGGGTGGCGGTCTCGGCGTTTGGGCGGGTTGAGGTTTAAGTGCGGCTGCACGGCCCCCTTTCCCCCAGGCCGCCGCGTGGCGTCCAGGGAGTTGTCGAAGTTCGAGTTCGCCGCTGTTCAACTGGTGTTGGTAGCAGCGCAGAAGGCGAGCACCCGCTCGCAGACGTGGCGATAGTGGGCCAGATAGGGCCAACTTCCCGAGAGTTCCACCCGCACGCGACGTGTACGCTCGGTCACGCGGGCAGCCACTTTGATCAACAGCATGCGCCAGGTACAGGGCTGCCCTTCACCGAGCGGATCGCGCCGACGACGGCGATTGTGCAGACGGCGACGCTCTTGACCGGTCGCTGCTTCGTCGGGAACTTCCGCCGTGAGGGATTCCGCGGGCGGATCGGCCACGACGTGCCGCAGTCGAACCAGCAAGTTGTGCGCGGCCGTGTGCAGGTACAGCCGAAACAGGTTCGCCATGTAGCGATGATCGCTGAGCCGATCGGCTTGCAGCCCACACTTCAGTTCCTTGTTGCGATTCTCGCTCTCGCCCCGGTCGGCATAGGCATCGTACGTAGCAGCGGGCAGCACGTAAGCGCCCGGCCGGTTGGTGACGATCGCTCGGCGATTCGTGCCTTGCGCGTTCGCCTCGCACTTGACGATCACCCACCGCTGTGCCGGCCACGAATCGGCTCGATACCAACCCGCGCAGAACTTTCGCTGCGTCTCGCCCGTCTGCTCGAACCGTTCGAGGCAGTGGGAAAGCAGCGTATCGCTCCATTTTTTCAGGGTCGCGTTCATGCCGATGCCGATCGTGTAGTCGATTTCCAAACGCTCGCAGACCGCGTACATCTTCGGCACGCCAAAGCCGCTGTCGGCACGCAACAAAATCCGCACGCCGGGAAACGCCGCGCGCAGCCGACCGACGAGGTAGGTTAAATCGTCCTCGGCTCCCAACGCCGCATGGGCACTGCCGAACAGCAGGCAGACCATCGCCACCAGGTCGTTCTCCGCGCAAGTGATCGCGCGCGGCAGGTACTGGTACTGCTCATAGTAACCGTGAAAGAAGGTGAGTTGCTGCTGGCCGTGTGTCGGATCGTCGAACGGATCGATGTCGAGTGTGATCCGATCCGGTGGCGACTCGAACGAGGCGATGAATTGATCGACGAAGACGTCTTGTAAGCGGCGCAGCGAGGGGACATCAATCGCGTTCTCGAACCGCGACAGCGTGGGCTGGCTCGCCAAGTCGGGCTCGTCGAGCGACCGGCCGGCGAGCAGCTTGAAGGTCGGATCGCTCCGCAACGCGTCGTGATCGTTCTGGTCTGGATAATCGGCCAGGATGCCGTAGATACGAGAGCGCACCATTTCCTGCATTCCGTGCGTCGTCGAGGGCCCGTAACGCAGGTCCGTCAAGGCTTTGGAGAACTGTTCCGTCAGGCCCAGGGCCTCATCGAACTGACGGATTGGCAGCAAGCCCGCGTCGCTGGTCAGGGCAGACTCGGCCGGTTCGACGACCACCGGCTTGCTAAAAAAATCGAACGACTTCTGCCAAACAGAGTGTACAATCATCGTCTGCCTCCTGCCGTTGATGTAGGTGCCGTTTACATAACACCTTAGTCGCTTCAGGAGGCTACTTTATTCCCCAAGACGTGAATAATCCGGGCTAGGACATGTCGAAGATGTGTTTGCTTATGTTACGTTGGTCACCGTCGATACCGTTGCCGACTGAAGCTCGACCAGCACGAGGGTGACGTCGTCAGTTTGCTTGCCATGACGGAAGTCCACCAACGATTGGACAATGTGATCAGAGGACTCCTCAAGTGACAAGTCGCGGCACTCACCCAAGAGTCTCACGAGGCGTTCATCACCAAACAAGTCGTCATTCGCATTGGCAGTTTCTGTGATACCATCGGTAACCAAGAGCAGTCGATCACCTGGACTGATGAGATGATTTACCGAGTCCCAAGACGCGTCCTCGTCGATTCCCAAAATCAGGCCGGTGGAAGAGAGCTTCCTCAGCTTGGCACTAGTATCGAGCAACCAACCCGGTCCATGGCCAGCACTGGCGTAATCTATACTGCCGCGATCCACCTCAATCCGCACGAGGATCATCGTGGCAAAATCTC
>JBBSJZ010000594.1:0-3903 GCA_038256795.1 Pirellulales bacterium
GCAGGTGCCGACGCGGTCGGCAATCTCGAAGAACTCGCCCGCTGGATCAACGAGAACGTTCGCTAAGAATAGGTTCAGCGGGCTTCGCGGCGGGTGAACTCAGCAGTGGCGCCGCCAGCCCGGCGACTCCCATCAGCAATAGCAAACACAGCGTGACTCGTCGTAAGCGACGCTGGCCCAGCCACGTCCCAAACTTGAGGCCAGCGAGGGTGAAGACGAGCAGCACGGGGATCAGCAACATTGCACTGACGCCCGGCCGAACGATGCGGTTCCCAAACACGCAATAAAGAATCACCAGTGCGGGTGCCAAACTAATCAGGTACATCGCGAACAGAAAAACACGACTGCGACGCGTGTCCCAGTCATGAGCCTGGACCCAAAACACCATCGCCGGGCCACCCATGCCCACGAGTCCCTGGAGAAACCCCGAGGCGGGAAAGGCCAACCAACTCCAGGCTGGATGAATGCTCGGTTTCGGCGTTGGATGGAACCAAGCGATCGCGATGGTCATGACCAGCACGACCCCGCCAACGATCTGGCGCAGCGTCAGCACGGAAAACGACTCCAGTGCGTTGAGGACCAAAATGCCGACGGGCAGCAACGCCAGCCGAGCCAGCCCAGGCCACACCAGGCTGCGTGGAGCGAGTTGGTCGCGAAGGGACCAGACGCCCCAAGCGTTCTGCGGAATCGTAGCGACCAACAACGATGCTTGAGCTTCCGGGATCGAATAGCCCGACCAGAGCATCGCGGGGACAATCAGCAAACCGGCCGCGAATCCCGCCGCGGATTGCACAAAAATGCCCGAACAGAGAATGACGGTTAGCGGTACGAGTGCGAGTAGCTCATTCATGGTGGGGTATCGTAACTGAAACGCTCGAAATCCGCGTCTGCATGGCTGATTCGCTGAGAAAATAACGCAGCCCCCGACAATTGGCGGGCAACGACCCGGCTCGTGCATTCCCCCGGATAGGGTCGACGCGAGGTTTTACTTCGACCTGGCCATCGCGATACAATTAGACGAACGAACTCCCGTCCCCTCCCGAATGAGTGGTTTTGGCCATAGCCACCGGAACTGCTGCAAGATGCCGGCGGCTAGCACCAGAACTCTGCACCACGATAGGATCACTTCCATGAATACATTGTTATGCCGTCGTCGCATCTCGAACGCCGTGATGGTGGTGCTTTGCGCGGTCTCGGTCGTGGCCTTGAGTTTCGCTGCCGATACGCCCACGCAATCGGGGCGCACGGACGCGTCAAATGGTCAATCGTCCGATCCGATCTTGGACGGACTCGCCGCTACGAATGATGCCAGGGCACCGGAGCCTTACCAGCCGAAATCGAAGGCGGAACTGCGGCGGATCTTGGAACCGATGCAGTTCAAGGTCACGCAAATGGATGGGACGGAGCCCGCATTCCGCAACGTGTATTGGGATCATAAAGAGCCGGGTATTTATGAATGCGTCGTCTGTGGCTTGGGACTCTTCAGTAGCCAAACCAAGTTCGATTCGGGTACGGGATGGCCGAGTTTTTACGCGCCGCTGGACAAGTCTCACGTCGGCACTCAGCGTGACTTCAAGATGCTTTATCCGCGCACGGAGGTGCATTGCAAGCGGTGCGAGGCGCACTTGGGTCACGTGTTCAATGATGGCCCCGCGCCGACGGGTTTGAGGTTTTGCATGAATAGTGCCGCGATGAAGTTCAAGGCCGAGGACGAGATCGAAGCGAACGAAAGCGAAGCTTCATCATTGCGACCGGGCGTCGAAAAGCGGTAGGCAATCTTCGGTGGCCGATTGGTCCATTAGCGCGACGATGATGTCGCCCGTCTTGAGCTGGTCGTTGGCGGTCGGTACGCGAACGAACCCATCACGCTGGATGGCAGCGATCATACAGCGACCGGCCAATGGCAGTTCGGCGAGCGTGAATTGGGTGACCTGGGAACCTTCAACGATTTCGAGTTCGTAAACACCGATCGAACTGCCGGGCAAGCGACTTTGGCTGATGATCGCGCCATCATTGAGAAAGCCGAGGATTTGGCGAGCGACGACATCGCGCTCACTGACGGCGAGATCGATGCCGAGTTTACCGACGACGTTCGCGTAGTCGGGGCGTCCGACCATGCACATCACTCGATTCGCGCCGAGTTCACGGGCCTCGACGCCCGCCATGATGTTACTTTCGTCGTTGCCGGTACAGGCGATGAAGTAGTCGACCGTGCCGCCACCTTCGTCCTCAAGCACGCTGCGATTGTTCGCATTGGCTTTAATGATGGTAACGTCAGGGAGCAATTTTGCGAGTTGTTCGCAGCGAGTGACGTCGTGTTCGAGCAGCACCACGCGATAATCGTGAGGGCTCAGCGAACCGGCGAGGTGATAGCCGATTTCACCACCACCGGCGATCATCACGCGTTGGCGGCTTTTGCGATCATGACCGGCACCAAAGTAAGTTCGCGTCTTCGCGACGGCATCGGGAATGCCCACCAGACTGACTCGGTCGCCGGTATGAATCTCGTCCTCGCCACTCGCGATCCACATGCGGCCTTCGCGCGAGAGCGAACCGATGCGAACGCCTCCGGGAAGCTTGACGTTTCGCAGTTTGCGACCCGCGGCTTCGCTGCGACTACTGACGTCCATTTCGTAAACTTCGAGTTGTCCGCGAGCGAAGTGCTCCAGCGGAATGGCATCCGGGTTGCGGATCGCTCGAGCGAGCTCGAAGGCCGATAGTTGCTCGAGGCTGAGTAAGTTATCGATTCCGAAGTGACGCTGATAATCGAAGGTGCTGAGGTCCCGAAACGCGGGGGCATAGACACGGGCAACCGCCCGCCGAGCCCCGAGCGCCTTGGCCATGCTAGCGGCAACGATGTTGACTTCGTCATCCCCGGTAACTGCCAAACACAAATCCACGCCGCACACATCGGCTTGGAAGAGGACCGTGCTTTGCGAGGCGCTGCCGTGGATCGCGCGGACGTCCAGGTCGTTATTGATTTGGCGAACGACGTTGGGATCGCTATCAATCAGTGTGACGCTGTGGCGACGTCGACACAGCATGTCGGCGATCCAGCGACCGACCGTCCCGCCACCCAGAGTTAGAACACGCACTAAATCATCCACCCGATGGCGTACAGGATCGCAAAGATGATCGCCATGAAGCCGGTGATCCAGCGCGCCGTCCCGAGGGCATGCCGCAGAATCAAGGTGGTGTTCTCGTGCCGTGTGGCCCCAAATACCAGCGAAATCGAGACGATTAGCGGTAGGTAGTAGAGCAGGTAAGTCGGTGAAATCGAGAGCATGGAGTCAGACGTCGGATGTTAGGTAGGAATGGGGGTGAGCAATCAAGACTTCAGGCCTCGTGCGGGTCAGGCTTCTCAGCGATGGAGTCGTTCGACTCCTTCCTACGACCACTGATCGGGACCGCGAGCGGCCCAGCATAAGCGTCGTAAATGACGAGAATATTGAGCAAACCCGCGATCATCGTGTACCAACTGCCCATCTCGTAACCGGCGCCCTTCCGCGCGTACCAAGCCGAGACTTCATCCGCATTATCGTCGAGCACCGGGCGATCCGGAGGGGCCATGAAACCGCCAAACCAGGGTTCATAGCCGCGTCGCGTCTGGCCCGTCGCCTCGTCCGTGTTGACCCGCATGTGGTTGCCTTGGATGAGTGCGGGAAGCGCCGCGGCGCCGACCCCCGCTTGCAAGACATAATGCCAACGGACGTCGCCGGGGGCGAATGATGCGTAGACGACGTGACCGCCGCCCAGGGCGAAACCGAGCACCCACGTCGCCAAGACGCACACCACAAACAGACTGCCCTTGGCATATCGTCGCTGGTAGAAGTGCCCCGCTCCCGGGACCAACCAAGCCAAGAACGCTGCTACTGCGCGGTTACGCAAATCGACGTGCTGGCC
>JBBSJZ010000595.1:0-3885 GCA_038256795.1 Pirellulales bacterium
CACCCTAAAATTCAACATTGATGCACCACAAGTCGAGCTGATTCGCTCGAGGTCAAATCCACTTATGTCTGAGAGTGTTTCCTCGCTATTATCGACGATATAACCGTCTTTAACCGCGATAATGCTCAGGCGCTCGGTCAATGCGACGCGAAATTGCATCGCGTAAAACTGGGCGTTTCCCGCGGCAGGAATCGCGGCCAGACCGAGGGGCCGGGAAATCGCTGATTGACGAAAATCGGCCGTAAGTCAGTCAGAGTGCGAGGGTCCTCGAAGTGGACGAAGTCGATCGTCGGGCTGATGAAGTCGTCGAAGCAGTGGTCGCTCGGTTTGATGAACCCGAGCAGCTTCATGCTGCCCAGGCAACCGCAGCCGTCGTTATTCTTGCTGCAAAAACCATAGGCATCGCAGCCTCCTGGCGAGTCGCAGCCGAAGGCGTCGCCCGCATTCGTATCCCATCCGCTCTCGCAGCCGACGAGATCAATCGATCCTTCGGGCAGACTGTTTTGGGCCAACGCGAGCGTGTTACCCGCGAGACCCAGTGCGACGCTGGCACAAATCGCATGAATCGTTTTATTCATGGTGAATTCCTCCTTGAATTCCGTTTGTGAGCAGCTTCCGCTCCGCAAGCGGGGCTCGTTGTCTCTCCACACCTGTTTTCGGCTCAATCATCTCGTCGCTTTGGACGACCCGTTGGATTCCCTAGAACCCTCAAACTCCGGTGCGAATCGAGAGGTCGACATGTCGGAAGATGACGACATGGATGACTCTTTGGATGGTCCAGCGGACGGCATTGAGCGTCTGGAGTTGATTGACTCGCAACTGGAGATGGCTGCGGAAACCCTTCGCGTGCTCGCGCACCCCGGCGAGACTACGGATGTTGTTTCGGCTGGGCGTCGGGGCTCGCACGGTCGGCGCCCTGGCGAAGGACAGTGGGATCCATAATCCTCAAGCGAGCGAGCACTTGAGGCTGATGCAGCGAATCGGGCTATTGAGGAGCCATCGACAAGGATGCTACACGTACTATCGGCTGACCGAGGATCACGCGAGATGTCTCACCGAGTTGATAATGCTTTGGTTCGAAGCCGCGAAAACATCCGATCACTGTTGACACTTGCGACATGGTCAACCACCCCCAGATCGTCATCGCTGCGCCGGGCTTGATCAGCGAGAGAAAGCGATTTGTCCCGCCACGATGGTGTGCGTGACGCGGGAAACGAGTTGGCGTCCATCGAGGGGACTGCTGAGGCAATTCGAACGGAATGCGGACGCGTCGACGGTCCAGCGAGCCTGAGGGTCGATGATCGTGACATCGGCCGCGGCTCCGATGGCGAGAGTTCCACCGGGGATGCCTGCGATACGGGCGGGAGCGGTCGACATACGATCGATCATTTGCGACCAATTCATCAGCCCGGGCTCGATCATGTACGTGGCGACGGTGGCCAATGCCGTTTCGAGAGCGGCCGCGCCGAACGGTGACTGGTCCAAGTCGTTCATTTTCTTTTCTTGGCTTCGCGGCATGTGCCCCGACTGGATCGCGTCGATAATGCCACTGGCCACGGCTTCGCGGAGCATCTCAACGTGTCTTAGGCTGCGCAGCGGCGGATGCACTTTGAATCTCGCATCGTACGATCGCAATTCCTCGTCAAGTAGCGAAAGATTGTGGGGACAAACGGACGCGGTGACGGCGATGCCACGTGTCTTGACGCGGCCGATCAAGTCGACCGCCCCCATCGTACTGACGGGACCAACGTGCAATCGTCCGGTCGTCGCTTCGGCCAGTCGCACGTCGCGGGCCACTGCCAGATCTTCGGCCTCGGTAGGCAATCCCTTCAAGCCGAGTACCAGCGAGATGCGACCGTCATGCATCACGCCGCCATCCGCCAAGCTGGGGACTTCGGGTCGGTCGAAGATGGGCAAATTGAACATGCGGCAATATTCGAGAGCACGCTTGAGCAGCGCATCGTTCGGCATCGACTTCGGCGAGTCGCTAAAGGCCACGGCGCCCGCTTCGGCGAGTAATCCGAGTTCAGCCATTTGTTCGCCGAGTCGTCCTTTGCTCAGGCAACCGATGACATGAACGCGAACGCCGGCGGCGCGAGCCGCTTTCTGGCGCACGAACTCGACGGCTCCGTAGGAATCGATGACGGGGTCAGTGTTGGCGCAGCAGAGGATCGAGGTGTAGCCACCCGCGAGTGCGGCGTCACTTCCCGTTTGAATGGTCTCGTCTTCCTCACGTCCCGGTTCGCGAAGTTCCGTACCGAGGTCGATGAGCCCCGGCGCGACAATGTGGTTGCGGGCGTCAAGGCGAAAGCATTGGTGCGGGATGTCCTCATCGAGCGGGTCGATGGCCGAGATAAATCCGTCGACAATCAGCAGCGATGGCATCGGATCAACTTAAGCTCGAGCGAGTAGGGGGAATTGGCGGGCTTTCTCGTCGGCAGAAGCGAGCAGCCACAATGCAGCCATGCGAACCGCGATGCCATTGGTGACCTGTTCCAGGATGACCGAGTGAGGCCCGTCGGCGACTTCGGGGGTGATTTCGACGCCGCGATTGATCGGGCCGGGCGCCATGATCAGGATGTCCGACTTGCTCTTTTTCATGCGTGCACCGTTCATCGCGTACAGTGCCGCGTATTCATGGACGCTCGGAAAGGGGCGGGCGGCTTGACGTTCAAATTGCACGCGGAGCAGATTCAGCACATCGCACTCGGGCAAAATTGCGTCGAGATTGTAGGCGACTTCGAAGCCGAGTTCTTGCCACCGCAAGCTGACAAGCGTGGGCGGGCCACAAACGATGACACGTGCGCCGAGTTTATGGAGCCCCCACAGATTGCTTCGGGCGGTGCGGCTGTGCGCGATGTCCCCGACCAAGCCGACGGTGAGCCCCTTCAGGCTGCCACGGTGTTGGCGAATCGTGAGAATATCGAGCAGTCCCTGGGTTGGGTGCTCATGTGGTCCATCGCCGGCGTTGAGCACGCAGCAACCGAGTTCACGGGCGAGCAAGTGAGGCGTTCCCGGAGTCCCATGGCGGGTGACGACCCAGTCGACGCCCATCGCTTCGATCGTTTTGGCGGTGTCGACGAAGGATTCGCCCTTGGCGATGCTGCTGCCGCTACTGGAGAACTCGACGGTATCCGCCCCGAGCCGTTTCGCGGCCAGTGAGAAGCTGTTCCGCGTCCGAGTGCTATTTTCAAAAAACAGGTTCGCGCACGTTTTGCCAGCGAGCAAATTCAATTTACGCCGGCAGCCGTCGGTGGCGTCCTTGAGCAATTGAGCTGCATCAAGAAGGCAGGTGATTTCCTCGGCCGTCAAACTTTCCAAATCGAGCAAATGCCGGTGCCGCCATGACGAGGGTGGCACGAGTTCGGGAGTAGCTTGAGACATCGGTGAGCGGATCGAATGACAGCGGGGGCGACAGTGCGAAATCTGCAGAGTGAAATCCGCCCGTCACCTTAACCGCTGGGAACGGTGGCCGGAATGCGGGTACGGTCAATTGTCGTCGCTGGCTGCGCCGGCACTGAGACCTCAAAGACTGACCGAGTGATGGATTGTCGAGTATTATCTGGCGGTCGAAACTTGTCCGTCGTTAGTGAGTCATTCTCCGTGTCAATCGTCCCGATCGCGACCCGCGGCAGCAAGCTATCCGGCTGGGCCCAACTCGTCCGTTTGCCCAACGTTTTCACCGTCATCGCGGACGTTTCGGCGGCGTTCTTGCTCGTCGCGCACGGTCCGCAACCGCTGGCACGCATGGTGTTGGTCGTGCTCGCGGGCATTTCGCTTTATTGGGCGGGGATGATTCTCAACGACGTGTTCGACGTTGCCAAGGATACGGTTGAGCGGCCTTCGCGACCGCTGCCCAGCGGCCAGATCCCGCTGAGTCACGCG
>JBBSJZ010000596.1:0-3883 GCA_038256795.1 Pirellulales bacterium
CACTCCGCGAGCAAACGACCCGGCGAACTGGCCGGTATAAAACTGGTTCAAGAACTGGCGATGTCCGTAGGCTTCGACACCCACGGCAGCGGCATCGGCATCGTCAAACGTCCAACCGATGTCGTCGTGACACCTGAGGTAATTGACCCACGTCGTGCCAGCGGGCAATTGATGACGCCGCGCCAGCGATCGGCGAAGCAGTTTCGTTTCTCGCGTCGCCAATGATTCCCAAAGCAGGGCCATCAGCGTCGGATTGTACGACAGTTGGCATTCGTCGACGGAGATATAACGAACCACCTCGTCGGGATGAACGATCGCTTCGCTCTTGAACAGTAACCCCGGCGCCGCCACTCGAGTGCATGAATTGAACGCTTGAATCAATTCATGAGCTTGCGGCAGATTCTCGCAACTCGTCCCCATTTGTTTCCAGATGAACGCGACTGCGTCCAACCGGAGCATGTCGACACCCGTATTGGCGATGAATAACATCTCCGCCAACATCGCGCGGAAGACCGCGGGGTTCGAATAATTCAAATCCCACTGGAAGCTATTGAAGGTCGTCCAGACCCACTTCTGCATCGGATCGAACCAGGTAAAGTTGCCGCGACGAACCGTCGGAAAAATCTCCCGCAAGGTCCGCTCGTACTGGTCCGGAATGTTGCGATCCGGATAAATGAAATAAAAGTCTTCATATTCAGCGTTACCCGATTGCGCTTGCTGGGCCCAGTAGTGATCGTCGGCCGTGTGATTGAACACGAAATCGAGCACGAGCAAGATACCGGCTTCACGCATGTCGGCCGCGAGTGACTGCAAGTCATCGAGAGTCCCAATCCGTGGATCGACACTGCGATAATTGCTGATCGCGTAGCCACCGTCATTGTTACCCGGTCGCACCGCGAACAAGGGCATCAAGTGAACGTAAGTCAGGCCGAGTTCTTTGAAGTATGGGATTTGTTCCCGCAGCTTGCCAAGGTTCTCGCTGAATAAGTCGACGTACAGCGCGCCACCCACAATTTTTTCAGACAAAAACCAACTCGGGTCGTTGACCCGGCGCTCATCGGAAACTCTCAACTCTTCGGGGCGGAGCAACCAACCACGGGCGATCGTGAGTAGGATTTGCTCGAGGTGAAAAAAGAAGTCCCAGCGTTGGCCGTACAAGCCGAGCAGCAGCGTAAACAAGTCCGGCCACTCGCGTGTCAAGCGAAGTTGAAACTCGCTGATTTGTGATGGTTCAACACCTTCGGACTCCCACAACGCTTCGAGTCTTGGCGCGAGTCGCTCGAGCGCCAGCGCCGCTTGGGGGTTCGATCGTTTATCCGTCTTGCCGTTACTCAATCCGATCATTCGGGATCACGATCTTGTTCAAGAAGTCGTAGTAGTGAATGCCCTCCAAAATGCCTCGCGCGTGCGTAGCCTCGGCAAAATAAATGCGAGGTAGTTTGCGAAGCCTTTCCAATTCGGGGCTGAAATTGCCGACCACGACGCCGAGCATGCGGCCTTTGAGCATTCCTTCGTCATTACCGCTATCACCGGCAACCAATAGCCGCTCAGGCTCGAATCCCCAGCGATAAGCAAGGTGCCGCAGCGACAAATCGCTACCGCCGCGAATCGGCAGTACGTCGAGGTACATACCCAAGGATAGGACGACCTTGGCGCGAATGCCGGCTTCCCGAAGAATCTTTTTCAATTCGCCAAGTTTTGGAGCCTTCTCAGCATCCAATTTGTAGCTGATTTTGAATTCCGATTGCTCCTTTTCCGTTTGCGGGAACAATCCCTCCAAGTCGCCGAGAATCTCCCGGATCTTGATCGGTTCCCAATTGAACGAGATCTGTTGCCGCCAAGATCGGTCCAGGGTTAGGTTCGTACCGTAATGCAGTTCAGTCCCGACGCTGCTGGTGATGAAATCGGGCCGCGGCAACCCGTTCTCTTCGATCAGCCGCATGGCGTCGTCGAGTCGTCGTCCCGTGGCGATCCCGAAGCCGATGTTGCGTCCGGCATCCTGCAGCATTGCCTTGAAGTCGCCCAAAGCGTCATTGTCACCGAGCAAGGTGTTATCCAGGTCGGTAATGATCAAGCGATCAAAATCGGGCAGCGGTCGCGCTTGCCGGCCTTCGTTGCGCTGGGCCAGTGCCGGGGTCGCCCAGTGCGCCAGAATGTCCTTGACGTCGCGCAAGTATCGATCAACGTGCGTGGTCCAGCTGTAGAATTCACGGGCACCGGTGATCCCGTTATCGGACCACTGAACCCATTGGTCCGACTCCGTCAAACCACGCATGATCGCATGATCGATCGATTCGGGATCGAGGGGATCGACTAGCAAGCCGTTTTTGCAGTTCGCGATGATGTCCCGCGGGCCACCGTCATTCGTTGCCATGATCGGCAACCCGCACCCGGCCGCTTCGAGCAGTGTTAATCCGAACGGTTCCGTCAGTGCGGGATTGACGAATACGCCTCGAGATCGAGCCGCTAATCGGTACAAGTCGGGAATGTCACTGGGAAGATGCGACTTGGGGTACGCGACGTGACCGTACAAGTCATAAACGTCAACGAGTTTCAAAATCCGCAGCAAGACTTTTCGCTGGTCCGATGGCAACTCACGAATGTCGCCGCGTGAACCCAACACCAACACCAAATTCGCAAGCTCGCGCATTTTCGGATTTTCACCGAAGACGCGAACGAGCATATCAATGTTTTTGCGCTCGTCGGGACGGGCGACCGCCAGCACCATGGGCTTGTCGACGTCTCGCAAGAATGGGCTGAGTCGGTCGGCGATCGGCGGCAGCGGCTCGTCGTCGTCGCCGGGCCGGAATTGCGACAGATCGACGCCGGGTGCGATCACTTCCATGCGATCCGGTTGATAGTGATCATAGAGCTCGTATTGTTCCTGCACTTCCTGCGTCGTGCTGGTGATCACCAGCGACGCCGTTTCGAGCGCCATCTCCTCAGCCTCGTTGCGTTCGCTGAAGTGATATCGGTCATCGATTTCCGACGCGTCCTGTTCCGCCGTCAACATCCGCTGACGCTTCACCCGGCCGAGCGAGTGCCCGGTGAAGACGTACGGGACGTGTACCAAGCGGGACAATTGGGCTCCCGCGTAGCCAGCGTCCGCATAATGACCGTGGATGATGTCGGGCAAACCGACGCGGCGAAAATGACCGAGCAATTGGTCGACGAAGCCTTCGAGAAATGGCCACAATGCTTCCTTTTTTAAATAGCGTTTGGGGCCAAACGGGACGCGAACGATTTTGACCTTATCGGAAATGACCTCTTCGACTTGAGCGTAGGAGGGGCCGACCTTTTCGTCAAAAATCTGTCGCGTGATCAGCTCGACTCGGGCGACTTCGGGTCGCCGCCCGAGCTCCGTCGCGAGTTCGAGGACGTACTTGATTTGGCCGCCGGTATCCGCGTCGCGACCGAGTTCCGGATCATGAGCTCGAATCAATCCGTGAAGACTTAGCAGCGAGATTCGAAGCCCGCTCTCTGTTGGTGGTGCCATCATCATCGACTAAGTGAGGAAAGATCGTTCGTAAAATTCTCGTCGGTCCGTCGTCGCGCCGCTCAGTCCACACACGTCCGCTGCGAACTTAACCGCATCGAGCAACGTCGATTCGGGATCGCGGCCGTGGACTTGACCATGCAGCACCACCGAGGCAAACGCGTCGCCGGCGCCCACGGCATCGACCCAAGCGCTGGGCCTCGGCGCCGGTACTGAGATTTGCTCGCCACTGAGCGAGAACCACTCCGCACCCGCAGCGCCCAACGTGACGTATAGCTGTTCAATGCGGTAGCGATCGAGCAACTCGCGAGCGACCGCGTGCCGCTGTGGTTTGGAATCAATTGACTGGCCCGTGATGCGAGCCAACTCATCGACGTTGAGCTTGAC
>JBBSJZ010000597.1:0-3872 GCA_038256795.1 Pirellulales bacterium
GTGATTGGCGATTTGATTACTGAGGATCACCGAAGATGACGAGGCTCACCAAGTGGATGGTGGCTCCCCTTTTGGCCACCGGATTGATGTTCTTTGCCGCCGATGCACCGACGGCCGATGCAGGCGGGTTTTCGCTAAACATCGGAAACGGCGGCTTCAGTTATGGCAACTATGGCTATGGCGGTTATGGCGGTCGCTATGGTTCGTATCGACCCAGCTACGGATACGGTGGCGGCTACGGCAGCAATTACGGTCATCGCTATCGTACGCCGGTCTACAACCATGGCGGACACTACGACTATCATCCGACGCAAGTCGTCCCTCACGGAAATCACTACGATGTGTATCCGGGACACTACGACTACCATCAAGGCGGTCATCACGGCCATCATTAGATCGGCCACTACCAAAACGATTGACAAATGCTCCCTAGCGACAAGCGGTATCAGTTCGGTGGCCTGCTGTTTCTGATATCGCTTTTCGTTTTTTTCATTACCAGCATATTGATGTACAGCATCTACGCGTACTCGCGGCGCGACGATCCGCAAAGCAATGTGCCGTTGCCGCCGAGCTTTCTGATCAGCACCGCATGTTTGTTGCTGATCAGCATGCTGGTTCATTTGTCGACGCGAACGGTCCGGCGAGAACGTCGGGCATCGACCACTGCGTTGCTAATCATCAGCGGCGTGTCGGCGATGATTTTCATGGGCGTTCAGTTTTACGCGATGTCCGAAATGCTCTCGGGGCCTGCCCTTCGCGGCGGCACCGGCAAAGGTGTCGCCGGGATGGTTGCGGTGCTAGCTTTGTTGCACGCATTGCATGTCGCCGGTGGCGTTATAGCACTTGGAATCGTGTCGATGCGTTCATGGATGGGAAAGTACGATCACGAACGTCATTGGCCGGTCGACTTTGCAGCTCAGTACTGGCACTTTCTCGACGGTGTATGGCTTTGCATGTTGGTCGCATTTTGGTTTACGACCGGTGGCTTCGCGTTCTGACGATCCCCGACAACGGGCCACGAATACAGCCAGACGCGGTTTTTCAGCCCACGCCCCGCCGAGCAATTTCCGCCTCTGGATGTGTGCGGCTCCTGATGATAGAATTCTGTGAACAACGCACCCGTGGCACAATTGGATAGCGCATCGGTCTTCGGAACCGAGGGTTGCAGGTTCGAATCCTGCCGGGTGTACTCGAAAATCCCGCAATTTGCGGGCTTTTTTTGTGTCCTGTGAAAAGCGGTTGGGGATCGGTGAAGTCCTTTTCACAGGATTTCACAAGAAAGTGAAATCAGCCGTGCTCGTGACTGAGCCGCTCGATTGATTTGGCGATGCGAGAGACGTTCTCCCAATCGAGTCTCGTCCTCGCCAAATCGAGTTCTTCGAGCAGCCGTTCACGCTCCGAATCGCCGTAGCCGTAGCGAACTGCAACCTCTTGAGTCAGACTCGCCCGGATTCGGCGGTACGTCCGGTTGCTCTTACGCCAAAGTTCTTCGTCGAACTCTTGGGCGTAACTCGCTTCCATGACACCTGACGTAATACTGGCATCCCTGGCAACATCGGATATCTGGTGTTCGCCCGACAAAGCAAGTTGCAAGCAAGTCTTGCGAAAAATGTGAAGGTACGCCGACCCTTTTGGGCTGTCCTTAGACCATTCGGCAATACGTCGGTACATCCATTCTCCCAAATTGGCGGGAGAAAAATCCGCACGAACTTGGCTTGCTGCCGAAATTTCTTCTCGTTGGCGATAAAACTCGGTTAGTTGCCGTGAGTAGTCACCGAATACAAATTCGCTTCCACATCGAATGCTTTCAAGGACTTGTCGCAAGACGTTCGGAATGCGAAACCATTTGGTCACATTCCTCTTTCCAATCGACTTAAAATATGTTTCCGATACTTGAAACCGGACCTGTTGATCTTGGACGATATGGGGATGAAGCACCTGCCCAAACGCAGTGGTGAGTTCCTGTTCGAGATCATCATGCGTCGTCACGAACTTCGCAGCACGATGATGACGAGCAATCGTCCGCTGGAGGACTGGGGCAAGCTGATCGGTGACGTTCCGAGCGCGGGTGCGATATTGGATCGTTTCTTATCCAACGCCGAAGTGATCGAAATCACCGGTGACAGCTACAGGCTGCGTGGCCGAGAAGCCGATAGTTCCAGTAGCGACTCATCGTCCAAGAAAACCAAAACCGGCCATACCCGCAAACCGGGTCCAAGTGCCGAAGCGACCGAAGAAACCACCTAAAACCATCCCAAACACTGGCTGGTTTTGACTCGCAAACTGGTGGCCGGTTTTAACCCGCAAACTGACAACCTGAACCGATGGGGAAGAAACTAGGCGAGTACAACACCAAGCGAATGAAGCGATTGACGGAGAGGCAAAGAGCAGAACTTAATTCGTGGCGGCAGTCGCACTACTGGCATCCGAACCAGCTACGCCACACAAAGGGAACCGATGCATGGGTGCGTTGGGCATGATTGAGGGATGGAAGGTGAAAGTCCTTTATGGGACCTGTCGGAGGTAACCATGAGTGAAAAGCAATTGCACGACCGAGGGCCAGATCGAGGTCTGAGCCGGAGGTTCGCCGTGAGGCCGTGTGAAATGGAAGCTTGTAGCGAAACGCAGCACCGAACGAGAGTGAATCTTCAAGCAGGCTGTTTGACCTGGGTTAGCGAGCCCGTACGAGCGACGCCCAATATCCGATCGTGGTCAGGCAGTAGTGAAGGCGGCGGCGGCGTGAAATTTCTCAATCTTACCCCAAGAGATCTCGGTCGATCCACAGTAAGTCCCCGCCCAAAGGCATGCGGTAGGGTCCGCGAAGGAAACGACAACGACCCCAATTCGATCGAGAAGTCGGATCATCTCATAGTAGCGACGAAGCGGAGCAATGTCCGTGGAGTGAAGGAGATGACAAATTGAAAAGCTCTGGATCCCATCAACTGGCATTCGCGTTTGCCGACAACTCGCCCCCAGGCGGGAACGAGAGCGGTCATGCTTCCACGGCGGACGTATCCGCTGGCGAAGCCTTTCTGCTGTATCAAGTCGATGCCAATTTGCTGACAGAAACAGACGCCCGAGTTGATTCCGGTGGAGAACGTTCCACCGCGAATTAGGTCGTCGAGCATGCTCACGATCTGTTGCCCAAAGTCCAACGTGCTCTGCTGCAAGGAAACTTTATTCCTGGCGACATCCGTCGCGTTTGGATACCCAAACCTGGCGGTGGTGAGCGAGGATTAGGCATTCCTAACGTCGTCGATCCAATGGTTCAACAAGCGGTTCATCAAGTGATCGAGCCAATCTTTGAACCGATCTTTCACGACGGCAGCCACGGCTTTCGCCGCAATCGGGGATCCCAAACCGCCATCGCCAAGGCGACCGCGTGTTTCGAGGAAGGCTATGCGTACACGGTCGACATCGACTTGTCGAAGTTCTTTGACCGTGTCCACCATCAACGTCTGCTTGGACGCATGTCCGAGCATGTGAGCGATGGCCGCGTGCTGAAATTGGTTCACCGGATGCTCAAGGCGCAAATGGATTGGGAGTTGGAGCGTCGAGGACTACGCTTGGTTCGCTATGCCGATGATTTCAGTATCTTCGTGGGCAGTGAACGAGCCGGTCACCGCGTGATGGCATCGGTCACCAAGTTCATCGAGTGCAAACTTCGCCTGGTCGTCAACCAGCAGAAGAGTTCGGTGAATGGACCGTACGCCTTGACGTTTCTGGGCTTTCAGCTTGGAAAGAATGACCAGAGCGACGAAATCACCATCGCGATTTCCGAGCGAACCCGGCTGCGACTGACCACCAAGATTCGCGAGCTAACGCCGCGCTCGTGGGGTGACTCGCTGGATCGGTGCATCGTGAAGGTCAAC
>JBBSJZ010000598.1:0-3866 GCA_038256795.1 Pirellulales bacterium
CGTCGTCCGTACGCGGTGGTCTTGTTCGACGAAATCGAAAAGGCTCACCCCGACGTGTTCAACATGTTATTGCAAGTGATGGAAGAAGGCCGGTTGACCGACTCGTTCGGGCGCAACATCGACTTCCGCAACACGATCCTGATCATGACCACCAACGCCGGTGCCGAAGCGATCAAGAACGAGTCGGCATTCCGGTTCCAGAAGCCTGATGGCGATGCGAGCTATGACTCGATGAAGTCACGCGTGATGGACCAAATTGAACGCGTGTTCCGTCCCGAGTTCCTCAATCGACTCGATGATACCATCATCTTCCGGCACTTGACCGAAACGGATTTGAAGTCGGTGATCGATTACGAATTGGTGAAGGTTCGCGAGCGGCTGATGGATCGTGGGTTGGCGATCGACCTGACCGACGAAGCCAAAGAGTTCTTGATCAAGAAGGCGTGCACCAATCTCGATTACGGTGCCCGTCCCTTGCGCCGAGCCCTCGAGCAACGCATCGAAGATCCACTCAGCGAAGAATTGCTCAAGGGTACCTTCGAGGGCAAGGACACCATCGTCATCGGCGTCTTCAAGAACGACGAAGACAAGATCGTGCGATTGGACTTCAAGGGCGAATCGCGAGGCTTGCCCGAGCCCGTCCCAGCCGGTGCCGGCGAAGGCGAAGAAGCGTAATCACGATCACAGCACCAGTCTTTGACGGGTGCTCGCAAGCGACTCCAAGGCAGGCTCCCAACTCGGGGACCTGCCTTTTTTCGTTGAGTCCATCCATCACCGGGCGTTGGACCAACACTTGGACTGGTCGATGATTGGAATAGCCTCATCCCCGCGGGTCATTCCGATTTGATTTACACTGGAGGTTGATTGAATCCTACCTCCAGCAGAGGCTCGCTCCGGTGACTCATCCCCATCAAATCAATCTAATCGTCGTCTTCCTCGCCGTGTTTGCAGTCTCGCCAAACGCGTTCTCGCAAGATTCTCGATCGCGCACTTGGTCCGATGCGAGTGGATCGTTTAAGGTGCAAGCCGAATTGGTCGAGCAATCGGGTGATACGGTCTCGCTCAAGAAGCCAGACGGCAGCGTCATCTCCGTGCCGCTCAAGTTGCTCAGCGACGCGGATCAAAGCTATCTCACCGAATGGGCGAAAGCGTCATCGGTAAGCGTCGAAGTGCTCAAGGACTTGAGCTCGCCCGACACCAAGCCACTCGCGACCGGCAATCCGGTGTTGATCGGTAGCAGCGAGTTGCCGTCGACATTACCCGCCGATGGCGCGGGATCCTATCTGGCGTTCAAGCCGATGCAAGTGATCGCGGGCGAGACGGATGCTTACGACAAAATCGGGGCACCCATGATTCTTGATCGCACAAGCGGCATCATCGCGTTGTCGATCGGTCGACATGTCGCGGGCCAGTCTGAGTCACAACGTGGACGGATCGGGCGAGTTCGCTATGGCTCGCCCCGAGCCGAGTTGCTCGCCGACGCCCCTGAAAGTTTGGATTTGCTCGACTGCCATGTCGAGTCTGGAACGGCACTGGGTGTTTGCGGCAAAGACAATCTCTATCGTGGCGGTGAGATTGTGTTACTTCAGGGCATGTTGGGTTCGCCGCAAGTGCGGCTGCGCCGTTCGCTTCCGGGCATCGACAAACCAGGCTTCAAGCCCAACGTCTCGTTTGCCAAACTGCTCACCGCCGACACGGCGGCACTGCAGATCAACGATACCCTATCGGTCGTTGATCTGGTCAAGAATGAATGCCGGTTCACGATCGACGCTATCGCAGCGGGCGCGAAGCTAGCGGCGAGTCCCGGTGGTCGCTACCTGGCAATTCCTTCGGGCGGCAAAGCCGTCCTGGTGGATTCACGCAGCGGTGAAACCCTGGGGACGATTGCGGTCGATACGGTGCTGACGCCCGAGGTGCGATTTGATCCCTCGGGTTCGAAGTTGTTGTTGGGTTATGGCAACCAAATCACGGTCTGGAGTTTGGCCGAAGCCAAGTTTGCTGGCCAAGTCACGACCCTCGAGCCACTCGGTGGCATCGTCGGTTGGGTCCAGCGAGATCTCATTCTCACGCAACTCGCGGGACTCATCGACATGGAGTTGGAGATGCAAGTGTGGCACTATTCATTACCGACGGGGCATGATGCGGTGCCGATCCTTTCAGGGATCGTGACTGCGGACACCGGCGGCTCAACACTCGTAATTCGAACGTTGCCCGTACCCCACGCGTCCGTGGCCAAGATGCAGCAACAAATTGCCCGGCCAGCGGCAACACTGGTTCAAGCCGGATCGGCGGTCGCGATCAAGGTGGAAACAATTCCGGATGTCGATGAAGGGGAACTTCGTACGGCGGTCGCTACCGCCATTACGAAAGTCGGCTGGAAGCTTGATGACAAGGCGACGATCCAGTTGGTCGCCACGATCGGACGCGGCAAGACCGAACAAATGAAGTTCACCAAACAGAATTTCGGGGGAGGCGAGAAAGAGACATCGACCGTCAGCATCACGCCGTTCACGGCCAAACTCGAAATCCGTAGCGGTGGGCAAGTGCTGTGGTCACGCAACACACGCAATTACGTCCCACCCATGTTATTCATGCGCGGCGACGAGACAGTCCAGGAAGCGGTGAAGAAGTTCGAGCGACCGAATGCCGAATTTTTTGCGACGCTCGCACTGCCGCCCCGGATCCTCAAGCCGGAACTCATGAAGGGAATGGGACGTTCACGGATTGATCAAGGTCAATGGAACGATCGCTAGCGTCACGGCGTGTCGTCTTCGTTGTCGCCCGTTAGCACAACGTCCGCCGGGGTGCTGACGACCGCTGGCGCTACGGAATCACTCAGCCACAAGGGGATTGTCAGCGCTGCGGCAACCCAAGCGAGGATGACGTAAGGTGGGGCGTCGATGCTTGGCCACCAGCCCGATTGGTGCAGCGGTCGCCAGGCCGCCAGCTGGATCGTCATCGCGATCGGTAGCGCAATCGCGAATGATTCGAGAGCGATGTGATGGGTGCGACGGCGCACGACCACCGCGAGCAGCGCCGCCATGACGATCACCGCCGCGAGCGATTGCCAACCGATAACGATTGCGGGGATGCACAGCAGCACCACGAGGTCCAACAACCGTGCCGTGCCGCGTCCGAGCGGATCGAGCTTGGGATCGGCCGTCGGACAAAAACTTTTGGCCAACGTTCGTGCAAAGAAGGCCGCCGCGACGAGCGAGCACAGCAACCGCACGACTGCACCGACGTCGTCCGCCGGGCTCAGTGGCGATGGTGATTGCATTGGCCAAGGCACGATCCCCAGTGGCGGAACGGCGAGTAGCGGGATCGCGGTGACGGCTAATCCAAAAACGGCCAACCGCTGCGGAAGTGATTGCCCATCGAAGCGGATCAAGCCGCATGCGAAACTCGTGCTGATGGCGACAACGTGATACAGCAACAAGCCGATTTGACCCTGCGAAACGTTCGGTGCCCAAATTGGACCGTAAATGCCCGAGTTGCCATCAAGCGGCAAACTCAGCCGATAGAGCTCTGCGATCCCGACGAGGGTGATGCACGCACCGACCATTCCCTCGACGATCGGATAGCGTGCTGAAATCGGCAATCGGCACGTGCGGCAACGGCCTCCGAGTGCCAGCCAGCCGAACACGGGGAAATTATCTCGCGCCGCCAATTGCGATCGGCACCGTGGGCAATATGATCGCCCGTTGATCGACTCGCCCCGCGGCATCCGCCAAGCGACGACATTCAAGAAACTGCCCACCGCAGACCCGACCCAAAACAGCCACAAGAAGACGACGACATCGATCAACCGGGGAATGATCAATTCGCCGTAGTGATAGTGCTGATGCCGAATCAATTGCAGCAGC
>JBBSJZ010000599.1:0-3852 GCA_038256795.1 Pirellulales bacterium
ATCCTGACCGACAGCGCCTCGATCCGCGACGTGATCCTGTTCCCGCAGATGCGGCCGGAGACCTGAACGGGTCCGACGTTACAACTGGTAACACCATCGCCGTGCCTGTGAGGGGCCGGACGGTTAGCCTGCGTATCACAGCAAACCCCAGGGAGAAAACGATGGAAACCCAACCCGGCCAATGGATCAATCTGCACGACGTCGGTACCGACGCTGAACCCAAACCAAAGTTGTCGATCAAGTTGGTGACGAAAGCGAATGGATGGGACACGCAATTATACCATCGCTTCAATTTCGTGATGAAAACGTTGGTAGTCGTTTGAACCCGATGGTGAAGTGTTGAGGTTTTTGAACAAGCCGGTCAGTTTCAAGAAGAACGTTCGCGCCTGTTCCTTATCCTCAAAGACGTAGTTGCGATCGATCATTGTTCGACACAACCCAAACATCTCCACTTGGCGGTTGAGCGGCACCGACACGTCGACCGCGTCGTAGGCGTCTTGTTGCAAGTAGACCATGTCCAAAAAAAGCGATTTTTGATGGGTGACGTAGTCGTCGATTGAAATGCCTTCCTCGCCAGTCACCTGCATCATTTGATCGATGCTTTCGCCATCGCGGAGTAGTTGGTGCATGGACGAAACGCCATCGGTCCAGTGCGGACCGATCTCAGACTTGAAGTAAGCTTCCAATTGTTCTCGGTACCGCGACCACGAAATCAGCGGATCAATCGCTGGATAGAAACGTTTGTAAGCTCGCTCATACGACAAGCCGAGGAAACATTTGACGGTCCCGAGCGTTGACTGCGTGACGGGTTCTTCGAAGTTCCCGCCCGCTGGTGAGACCGATCCGATCAGGGTCAGGCTGCCGGACGTCCCATCGGATAAACGCAACACGCCGGCTCGTTCGTAGAGTTGTTTGATGGCGCTGTCCAGATACGCCGGGAACGCTTCCTCGCCGGGAATCTCTTCCAAACGGCCACTCGTTTCTCGCATCGCTTGCGCCCAGCGAGATGTCGAATCAGCCAACAGCAACACGTCCAACCCCATTTGTCGATAGTATTCGCCCAACGTGATACCGGTGTAGATCGATGCTTCGCGAGCCGCGACGGGCATCGACGACGTATTGCAAATGATGATCGTGCGATCCATCAACTTACCGCCGGTGCGTGGGTCATCCATCTCGGCAAAGTCGTGAATCGTTTCGACGACTTCGCCCGCCCGTTCGCCACATGCCACAACGATCACGACATCGACGGTGCAGTACCGAGCAATCAAACCTTGCAACACCGTCTTGCCAGCACCGAACGGACCAGGGATGCAGGCCGTGCCGCCGCGGGCGATGGGAAAGAACGTGTCAACGATTCGCGTGGTGGTGATCAACGGCTGTGAAGGAAATTCGCGATCGACCAATCGTTGTTGCTGCATCCATGCCGAGAGGGGCTGTCGGACGGGCCAAGTTTGCACCATCGGCACGTCCAGCTTGCGCCCTTTTATGTCCACCAAAGTCGCGATGATCGCATCGGTTCTGAGACTTCCTTCAGCGATCGTTTGCACCGTCAACTGGCTCGCCGCATCGAACGGCACCATGACCTTGTGCGTGATATTTTTTTCGGGAACGGTACCCAGCGTTTGCCCGGCGACGACGGTGTCACCGACGCGGACGACTGGTGTGAAGTCCCATGAAGTGGTGGAATCCAGTGCTTCGATTTCTCGCCCACGTTTGAGAAAAAAACCGTCCAAGTCGGCGAGTTTGCGAAGCGGATTTTGCAATCCATCATAGATCGTTCCGAGCAAACCGGGACCGAGCTTGACGGACAGCAATTGACCGGACAATTCGACTTCGTCGCCATAACGAATGCCGTACGTTTCCTCGAACACCTGCAAATCGGCTTCGTCACCGTTGACGCGGAGGACTTCGGCTTTAAGTCGTTCCTCACCAACGCAAACGTAGGCGACCTCGTTCTTCATGATCCGCTGACCCGCCAGTTCGATGCGAACGATGTTCCCGTTCACACCCAGGACTTTGGCGGGTTGAATTTCGGTTGATGCTTTGGTCGTCGCCATGGTTTGATTTTGTCCAGTGGAGCGTTGAAAGAACTTGACGCGGGGGGGACTGCTTTCAATAGGGCCCGTTTTGTCCCCTCTCCCGACGTTTCGTGGGGAGAGGGAGAGGGTCTCTGCGTTAACTTCCTAGACAAGACTCTGCCAAAATTCCGTCGACCAAATCATCGAAACGTTGCTTGCCCAATACCGCATTTTGGTTGGCCCAGCGGTGCAGGATTTCCCAGCGGGCCAAGTACAACACGATCGATTCGAACGTGAAGTGGTATTGTTGATCGAGTCGGCTCCACAAACTCCACAATTCAGCGAACAGGATACGCTGGGCATGTTGGGGTTGGCCGTGATCGAGCGCTTGGCAAAAATGCGACAGCCATGGGAAACGCGAGTTGACTCGAAAATCGGGTTGGTCCCAATGCCTTCGAATCCAATCGGAGACCGGCAGGTCAGGTAGTTGCGGACGCGGCATTTGCTCGCGCCGGCAGCGCACGGCTGCGACGAGCGTTCGCATCTCGAACCGGTGCTCGATCAGACGGCGGACCAATGGGCTGCCGATCTCGCGGTTCAACCGTCGATGAATCGCGATCACCTCGGCATCACTCCGCTCGACCGGTTGTCGATCCCAGCGGAAGAAGTCCGATAGTTGATCAACGACGCGTCGATCGGCATCGGTCAAGATCGACAACCGCTCGCGCAGCGTCGACGTCGTGATGGGACTCGGTCCAGCATCGAACGAACGCGGCAACGCCGGTAACGAAGCGACCAGGGTGTAGTACATCGTCATCGCGACTTCATCCGCTGGCGTTTTCTGGGGATGACGAACCGATCAGTTTGCGAAACTTGGGGGCCAGGAACCGCATCAGTGCCGCCGAAACCGCTTCCTCACTCATGTCGATCTCCACGTTTTTCTCGGCCAGTTGCATCCGAAAACCGTGTCGGACCGAAGGGTCCATTCGCACCGTGACGCCTTGTCGGAACATCGCCGCAGCTTGGGTTTTGACAAACGCATCTACCGCGGTCGCCGAGTCATGTTGTTGATTGCCATGAACTGCGGCGACGAGCAGTTTGATCTCACCTCTCGTTTCACTCACGGCATCGCTGCATTGACCCGCCATCTCGCGGATCACCAAAGGCAAGAACTCCGGTACATCGAGTTGTTTTTGGACCAGCCCGCCGATCCAGCCGCGGAACTCGCGCTGGAGATGTTCTTTGAGTTGCAAGCTCGTATCGCGGGCAGCCAACGTCAACGCCCGTTTGCCGTTGACCTCGGTTCGCTCGGCTTCTCGCGTGGCGTCGCGGAGGATCGTGTCGGCTTCGCTACGAGCGGCATCGATGATCGCGGCGGCTTCGCGCTTCGCAGCCGTCAATAATTCGTCAGCCTGCTGTTTACCTTCCTGGACGCCCTCGGTCTTCAAACGGTCGATGAGTTGTTGCACACCGACGGTATCGTTCGCACTCGAGATTTTCGCGGTTGGAGTAGCCATGGCCTCAAACGCCTCCCGCCGCGGTGGGCAAGCTGCCCGCCAAGATCAACGCAAAGATGAATGCGAATACGGCAAAGCCTTCGACGATCGCCGCTGGAGCTGCCGCCAAGCCGAATACCTCCGGCTTGCTCTTGGTCGCATGGATCGCCGATGCACAGCATTTGCCCTGGTACCAACCGCTGAACCACAACGCGACGCCGCACATCGTTCCGATCGCGAATAACCCTGGAGCGTTTTCGATCGTGACGGTACGGTTGAGCGACAGCATCACGACGATGCCGTAGATGGTTTGCGATGAAGGAAGCGCCGACAAT
>JBBSJZ010000600.1:0-3837 GCA_038256795.1 Pirellulales bacterium
ACCGACGTAACCCGCAGGGCCGATCGCCATGTTGATGGCGCCGGGTGTGTACCCCAGCGGTATCGATGTGGACATTGCCGAAGTACCGACGAGCGATGCGGGCGCGACGTCGAAGCGAATGTCGTCACAGCCTCGCAGGGATTGGCCACTTACCCCATCCGCCACGATCACGACACTCGCCATGACGACTCGTTTCTCGTGTTCGTGCGTGAGCTCGACACCGCGACCGTACGGCTCAGCGGACATCACCCGCGCGGTGGTTTGGGCCAGAAATGAAACGCCTTGATCGACCGCTCGTTCAATGAGAGTGGTATCCAGCGCCTCGCGCGACAGGGCCACGCCGCCGGGCAGAGTAAATCGAGCGAGGCGTCGGTTCGTGCCCAAGAAAATCTGTGTGACTCGCGGGGCACCGAGATTCTCGACAACGTCGCCGAGCCCGACGGAGTTCAGCGTCTCGATGGCGGAACCGTTCAGGTAGCATCCGCAAACCTTGCGGCGCGGGAATGTGGCTTTATCGACGAGTAGCACACTGCGTCCGAGCAGGGCGAGCGAACGAGCGGCGACGCATCCGGCGAGTCCGGCACCGATGACGACCACATCCCAGTGTGTCTGGGCACTCGCCACAAAACGTTCCCTAGTAATCGAACCAGGTTCCGAAGCCGAGGGTCTCGGTCGATTGTCGGAAAAACTGAAACTGGGTGTCATAGCCATTGTAATAATTGAGTCCCAGTCGAAAGCGACGCCCCGATTGGTCGTTGTGCCATTGCCAACCCGTTTGCAAGCTCAGGGCGGGATCAAAGTCCACCGCTTCTCGAATATCGAGGTTCGTGGCCGCGAACGGCCCCCCCGCCGAGGGTCGCTGAATCGGCGGCGCGTATTCCGCGCCGACTTGGAATTGTAGTGGCTTGGCACCGCCGGCTCGGTGAAACGCGTAAGCGGTCTCGCCATAAAGGCGAAGCGACGGACGCGTCTGGTGGCTGATCCCCCAAATGAGCGACTCTGTCACGTAGTTGATTCGTGGGAAAGTCGGGTTGCGTTCGATGTATTCGTCGCCGAGATGCGAGCTGATATGAAAGTACCCAAACTTGGCGGACCACGGCCCGACGGCACGTGTGATTTGGGTTCCGAACCGGTAATCCATGCTGGTGACGTCTTGAGAATGGCGATTGTCGAGTCGCGTCATGACGGCTCCTTCCATGTCCCATTGCCAACCCTGGGGCCAAAATGCACCCAGCGTCCCGTAGCGAAGTAAACCGACTCGACCGCCAAGCGTGACATCCCAAAGCAAGTCTTTGTCGGCATTGGTGAAGAAGAGGGAAGAGATCCGCGGCTCATGCGGCGCGGCCATGTACGATCGCCACATCAGCCCATCGGGTAGAATCGACCATCCCCAGTATTCGGACGGGTCGCATGCCGACGGCTCGCCGGGGGGCATCGGCGATAGAGGCGACGACATCTCTTCATCATCGAAGAGAATGCTCGAACCGCCCTGCCATTGGTCGGGCATCGCCAGAGGAAGCTCGGCCAAGCTCGGCTCAGCGGCGCGAGGTGGCTGAGCTGAAACGCGTGAAACCGGTACCATATTTATCGCCAACGCGAACCACAGCCCGATTCGCAGACTGCGTACCAGTCCGCAAACGCTTGAGCAGCGAGGAGTAGCGGATGAAGCCATCGAGGTGTTTGGCATGGGGATGAAGGCGATTGACGTGAGTCATACTGAATCACGCGTGGTTGCGGCAAGCCGAGGCGTCAGGCGACGAAAAGGAACCGAAAACGCGGAATGAATCTCTATGATCGACGTTGACCCCCGCCCTTCGTTTGTCGAGAATCGATCGTCTGTCTTAAGTTCGCTCTCATGTGCAATTCCCCCAGGTTCCGCCGCGACGTGTCCACCACTCCCGAGCCCGCTGGCCAGTTCCCCGATATTGCGGACTTGGCGCACTATTGCCAAACGACCGCTGCTGCGGCCAAGGCAGCGTCGTACGAACTCGCTTGCTTGGACGCGGCGGTCAAGAATCGCTGGCTCATCGACTCGGCCGACGCCCTAATCGCCAGCACTCCAAAAATTCTCGCGGCCAATGCGCGAGATCTCGATGCCGCGCCGGGATACGGTTTGACCGCCGCGGCCATTGATCGATTGCGACTCGACCCGGACCGCGTCGCGGCAATCGCGAGTGGGCTGCGCGAGATCGCGATGTTGCCGGACCCGATTGGTGAGGTGCTTGAGGGATTCACGCGGCCCGGAGGATTGCAAGTTCAAAAGCGCCGGGTGCCGCTCGGCGTCGTTTTCTTTATCTACGAAAGTCGACCGAATGTGACCGCGGATGCGGCGGGTATATGTCTCAAGAGCGGCAATGCCGTGATTCTTCGGGGTGGCAAAGAAGCGATTCACAGCAGTGCCGCCATCATCGCGGTGCTGCAGGAATGTGCGCGGCAGGGTGGCATCCCCGCGGCGGCCGTGCAACTCGTCCAGACCACGGACCGGGCTGCGGTGGGCGAGTTCCTCTCGCTCGGGAATCTCATCGACGTGACGATCCCGCGCGGAGGCGAGAGTTTGATTCGCCGCGTCGTGGCTGAGGCGACCATGCCGGTGATCAAGCATTTCGATGGCAACTGCCACGTGTATGTCGATGCTCAGGCGGACCTCGAGATGGCGGTGAACATCATCGAGAATGCGAAGTGCCAACGCATGGGCGTTTGCAATGCTTGTGAATCGCTGCTCATTCATCGTGACGTCGCCGAGCAAGTGCTGCCGAAGATCGCGGCGAGATTGCGAGGACACTCGATCGAGATGCGTGGCGACGACCGCGTGATCGCCATCATTAGCGACGCGGTGCCGGCAAGTGATGATGATTGGTCACGTGAGTACTTGGGGCCGACGATTAGCATTGCGATTGTCGATTCACTCGTCGCGGCAATCGAGCACATCAATCGCTACGGTTCGCATCATACCGATGCAATCGTGACGGAGAGTTTGCGAGCGGCGGAAGTGTTCACAACGAACGTGGATAGCGCCGCGGTGATGGTCAACGCGAGCACCCGCTTCAATGATGGCGGCGTGTTCGGCTTGGGTGCCGAAATCGGTATCTCCACCGATAAATTTCACGCTCGTGGTCCGTGCGGATTGCGTGAGTTGACGACCTACAAGTACATCGTTCGCGGTGACGGCCACCTTCGGGCTTAAACGCCAAGTTTGAATTCGAATCGATCGCATCGCCGACCCCGGGGATGCTCACAGGAAGACAGGGAATGTCCGACGAAACACTGAGCCAAAATCAAGTCGAGAGTCTGCTCAAGGCCATGGAACAGGTCGGATCGGCACCGCCGACAGCCGATTCCAAACGCCAACCCGGCGAGAAGAATCCCGTCGCATCGCCCGCGGCACGTGCGGGTTCGTCGTTCGGCGGTGCTCGCGTTACCGCCTATGACTTCAAGCGGCCCGAGCGCGTCGGCAAGGAACAAATGCGGGCGATGCATTCAGTCCACGAAGCGATCGCGAGAAAGTTCGGGGCCTTGATCAGTGGCATGTTGAGGACAATGGTCGAAGTCAAGGTACTCAGCATCGATCAGCTCACGTACAGCGAGTTCGTGTTCAGTCTCGATAACCCGAGTTGCTTCAACGTCATCAAACCCGAACCGCTCGACGGCCATTGGATCCTCGACATCGCACCATCGTTATCGTACTGTGTCATCGACCGCATGCTCGGTGGTGACCCGGTGCCCGGCGAGGCGATTCGCCGACCGCTCACCGAAATCGAGACGCGATTGATCAGACGCATCGTGGACGCGTTTCTTACTCAGCTCAAGACGGCCTGGGAGAACATCGTTGAGCTCGAA
>JBBSJZ010000601.1:0-3833 GCA_038256795.1 Pirellulales bacterium
GCTACTGATGTTGTCTTGAATCGGCACACCGATCGCTACTCCACCAAGTCCGAGCACAAGCGGTAGAAATAATCCGCTGATGCCAATCGCTCGGCGAATGGTGACGTAAGATACGACCAGTACGGTGGCGCGTTCAGACAAGTTAAGGATTACCGTTACCACCATCGTTTTCAGGCTGAAGACCGATCCATTGCATCCGGGTGACAACCGCCACGAAAGGTTTAAGACGCAACCACTTAGCCGAGGGGCGACGAAGTCAGTGCCGCGTTGTTCTCCAGCCTCATTCAATCGCGCTGTAGCTTTCCAATCAGCTTTCGTGTGGCAAAACGCGGTAGAAGACTGGTTCCCGTCACCATCAGCCGGTTCTTCCATCCGGGGATGACGATGTCTTCGTTATTGCGATAGCCCTCGTACCCAGATTTAGCGACCGCTTGGGCAGACATGATTTGCTTCGAAAACATGCCGAGCTTGCTCATGCCGGAGTCATCGCCAAACCCAGATTCGGTCGCACCCGGTTCCAGACAAGTTACGGTTAAACCGCTACCGGCAACTTCCTCTCTCAGTGCTTCGGTGAATGACAGCACGTAAGCTTTGCTTGCGTAGTAAACGGCCATGTTCGGGCCAGCTTGGTAGGCGGCGATCGAGCCGACGTTCAGCACACCGCCGCTGCGGCGCTGCAACATCGCAGGCAACAATTGTCGCGTCAGTCGAGTCAGCGCAACGACGTTGACCATCAGCATATCGGTTTGTCGATCCGTAGAAAGTTCGGCAAATTTTCCGAGTGCGCCGAAGCCGGCGTTATTGACCAACGTGTCGACTTCAATGGAACGATCCTTCAACCGGTCACAAAGTCGATCGACCGTGTCGGGCTTCGATAAGTCGGCCGGAACCACCGTTGCAGTGATTCCGTGGTCACGCTGCAATTGATCTGCAAGTTGTTCAAGTTTGCCCTCGCTACGAGCGACGAGTACAACGTCGTCCCCACCAGCAGCGAATTGTGTGGCAAGTTCTAACCCGATGCCCGATGAAGCTCCGGTGATGAGTGTCGTCGTCATGGTTTACCCAAAAGATGGTCACAGGCTGAGGTACGTTGCTTCAGAGCCATGAGGCCCGAGATGGATTGAGTGAGCGATGTGAAATGGAGCGGACGATGCAAGTCAAACAAAGTTGTGCCGCTCGCTTGTCGATAGTTTTCGGTAATCAAAGTGGACTCCCTTCATTTGTCAAAACTACCTTGCCGCGATCGACGCCATGCTCGACACGGCGATGAGCATCCGCGAGCTGGTCCATCGGGTATTGACGATCGATGGTGACTTTGAGCCTCCCGGCTTCGAACAAATTGATCAATTCCCGCAAATCATTTGCATTTGGCTTGGCGAGCATAACCGTTCCTGATTTCGAGAGCGGCCACGTCAAAACCGTCACCAACATTCCCTTCACGTCGGGTTCCGTAGACACGTATCGACTATTCGGTGCCATCACGCCACGAGCCTGAAAGTAACTCGCTTTGCCCGCCGCATCGAAAATAACGTCCCAGCGATCGTCCGACTTGGTGAAATCCGTTTGCATGTAATCAAAAAAATGATCTGCACCAAGTGACATGCAAAACTCACGATTGTCACCGCTGGCGACGGCATCGACATGACACCCTTGGGCCTTGGCGATCTGGACAGCGAACATGCCGACACCACCGCTCGCTCCATTCACCAAAACGCGATCGCCCGATTTCATCTTTCCGTGGTCTCGCAGTGACTGAAGCGCTGTCGTTCCCGCCAAAGGCATCGCAGCGGCTATCTTGAATGCAAGCGAGTCGGGCAATTGAGCGACCGAGTCGACGCCGCACACCGCATAATCAGCGCAGGCTCCGCCGCGAGCCGCATCAAGGAATGCCACCACGCGATCGCCTACCTTGAACGAGGAACCTCTCGTGCACTCGGCAACGACTCCGGCGACGTCATATCCAGGCACACGAGGAAAGCCTCCGGGAAGCAACCGCTTCATCTCACCGCGCCGCAACCGGTAATCGATTGGGTTGACGCTCGAAGCCCAAACTTTGATCAAAACCTGATCTGGGAGACGTTTCGGAATACGAAGGCTGTCCGCATGCAACACATCAGCATCACCATAGTCATCGTAGACGATCGCATTCATCATGTCGTTGTCTCGTGCCAAGTTCGCCTGAGAGTTACGGAAGCTTCACGATTCGAAATTCCAGTGGTACCGCTATTCAACTCATTGTGAGAACTCGAGAAGGTCCGAAGTCGTCATTGGTTTATTAATTGCACCCTAATGGCGGGCAAAGCGGGGCCCCGCTTGACGTTGGCGACAAATCATATCGGCACCGATCTCACGAGCAGTGTCCATTAAAATCGGTTTGAAATCGCCGAGGTGTGGTGTCACAACTGAAAATGACCGACGAGAAGTAACAAATGACAATTCGCAATTCTTGCTCAAGGAATTGTCATTTGTTACCTAACGGTTCTCATCGAGCATTTGCCTAGGCCACAGGTCCGCGACGGCCCATGATCAAGCCGATCACGAACAATACCAAGAACACGACAAAGAGAATTTTTGCGATCGTTGCCGCAGTGCCGGCGACGACGCCGAATCCGAGTACGCCAGCGATCAATGCAATAACTAGAAACGTCAAAGCCCAGCCCAACATGGCAATCTCCAAAATTTGAAAGGTAAGATTCGAGGAGTCGTGAACACCACGGTTAACTCGAGAGTTCAAAGCAAAAGCGATTGGCGTGCCAACTTTGAACTCATTGAACCAAACGAAGACCGAATCTCGAAAACGACCGCTTCCACAAACTGGATCCAGCACCAGAGATGAGGAAAAGTGTCGTGATCGCGCAGTCTGGTCGCAAATCAACCATCGTCTGAGTCTGGTCAATCAGCAGCGTTTGCCTCGTTGGCGCGATCCTCTTCGAGCACGCACGCGAACTACCATTTTGTTAAAGATGCGTTCGCTCATAGCGATCGCGTAGTCGATAGGTTCGTAACGATTGGACATGTCGATCGGTTTGCTCGTTGAAAACGATGGAGGGGAAGGTGCTCAGACGACGAATTCTGGTGGCATTATGGACGGCAGTTGCTTTTTTTTCGCTGGCCCCAGCTGCTGAGCCCATTGATGACGCAGCGATCGATTCACTTTCGTTCGTCAGTGTTCAAGAGACCTACGACCCGAGAACTTGTGCCGGTTGTACCGATCAACGACCGGCTGAGCGCTGGCTCGAACAGTTTTCCTTGATGGCAGCTATCGACGGGGCCAAACAACCTCAGGACTACGGAGTGAACGCGGACTTGGGTGTTCAATTGCGGGGCCAGTACGCCGCTCCGCTATGGGAGGCATACGGCATTGGCTTCCAGGTTGGATCTGCGGTCATTTGGACTGACAATGCTGTGCGAGTGTTCGAGTTGATTGGCGAAGATACAAGTCGCTTCCAAAACTACACGACCATAGGAATGTTCCAGCGTGTTGGCCCGTGGGGATGGGGCGGCGTCTTTGACCATCTTTATCAAGACGGATTTGACATAAGTTCACTGGGCCAATTTCGCGGGCGAGTGTCACTCGATGTGACGGATAAGACGCAAGTTGGCTTGATGGGACGTCTGCGTGCTTTTGATGACACGGCCGAATTTCTGGGAAACCCGGTGACGCTGCGTTCGATCAATCAGGGTAGCTTCTTCATTCGCCATTTCTTTGAAACGGGCGTGCAATCGACATGGTGGTTTGGGTTGGTGGACGAACACGGTGAGTCGAATGCGGTGACGGGGCCGTCTCCAGCTCGCAAGAATGATTTTGTCATCGGGGCGGACTTTTTGGCTCC
>JBBSJZ010000602.1:0-3823 GCA_038256795.1 Pirellulales bacterium
CGAACGGCGTCACGGTCGGCTTCGCCGCATCAGACGGTTCATCGCCCAATCGTGGGCCCGCCGGCTTGCTACCGTCAAACGTGGTCAACGGTTCTTCGTCGCCAAAGTCGGGTGCCTCGGAGCGTGGGCCGGTCGCGACGCCGCTATCGTCGTCGTAATTTTTGGTGCGTCCGCCGCCTTCACCGGGTCGATCCGCATTGGCCGCTAAGTTGATGTCCTCGTCCAAGTCCACTTCGATGATTTGGCTTGACGTCGGCCGTTGCGACTCGACGGCGCCGTGTGCTTGCCAACGCGTCTCGCGCATTTGTGACACGCTCCAAGATTCTCGCGACGCCCCTTCCAACCAGAGTGGCGCGTCGTCCCAATCGAGAGCGGCGAGAAAGTGAGTCCAGTAGATAGCCGAGTACGTCGCCTGGGTCGAACCGAAGCGATCAAAGACGCGGCGGAGACGACCGACGTGCGGCGCGGTCACGCCACCGACTCGGCGGGCCCAAGCTTCGTCGGAGTACGTTGTTGAAGCCGAGCCCGCTGCGATCGCGGCGGCACGCCAGTCCCCGATAATCCGACCCTTGTCCCAATTCGTCGTGCTGATCAATTCATTCCAGCGGCCCACGAACGGCGTTGCAATCTCGATCGCTTGCACATCCTCATCGTCGGCCGTGATGTCGGCGTACTCACCCGAGACCACCTCGGGACCATCCCAAGCCTGCTTCGCCGCGATCACGTCCTCTTCGACTTCTACCTCGACGCCTGGCACAAGGTTCTCGTGCTCGAGCGACGCTTCGTCAAGCGACTCCGCATCCTGATCGGCGGAGGGCATTAGCTCTTCGTCGGAAACGATTTCGTATTGATCAGCAGCAGTGGACATTTCGTAGGGATCTTCAAAGCTCATCGGTATCCGTCGCGAAAAAAAGGGTCATCAAGGGAGACTCCCATCAACGACGAGTACGCTAACCGATTGAACCCACGGTGGTGAAGGCTTTGAGCATGGGTAACGTTGAGGTTCGTGATTTCCCGAGCCGAACGCCACGATCAGCGAAACTTTGACGTGGGGAAAAGATGTGCGGAATTCAACGTCAGCGGCGACACGCGACCGTTGCAATCGGATTATTCGTCGGATTCGAGAGATTGTCTCGATGGTTGCGAGTCAAAAACAGCAAGTCGCAGGGTTACCTGGGCGGTTCGCGACCTAAGTCTCACTGAGGGACGAAGTTTTCGGCCCACGATCCGATTTCGCCCCCCCCTGTGCCCGGCCATGTTTCGCCTTTTGATCCGCCCCGCCGTGAACAACGCTCAATCGCGATCGCGGCTCGCTAGGCGGCGCCGCGGAACGACAAGTGTCGAGCTGGCACTCGTTGCCATACCGCTGTTCCTATTCGTCAGTGCGAGCATCGAATTCGGTCGAGCGATGATGACGAGTCAAGCGATGGAAGAGGCCGCTCGATCCGGTTGCCGGTTGGCGGTTCTCGAGGGGATGACGAACACGAAAGTTGAAACCGAACTCGAAACCTTGCTGCACGTGAACGGTATCACCACCTACACCACTGAAATTGTTCCCGCTTCGCTCAATACGATGCCTCAGTGGGCACCGGTGACGGTGCGAGTGTCGGCGAATTACACCGACATGACTTGGCTACCCGTGCCCCAATTCCTAGGTGCGTATACCTACACCGCTGCTTGCGTGCTGCCTCGTGAAGCGGAACCCGAGACACCCTAGGCCGCTCGACTTCTTGGCACCCGCCGGCTCCTCATCATTAGGTTCAAACACTTCATGTTCTCATTCACCCCCTCTCGTCAACGTCGTGGTGCGACTGTCGTGCTGTTCGCGGTGCTGTTAATCGTGTTCATTGGTATGGCAGCGTTCATTGTCGACCTCGGACGGATGCAACTGGTGCGGAGCCAGATGCAAACGGCCGTTGATGCTGGCGCACTCGCTGCCTCTTTACAACTCAAGCGTGATCCCTCCAATGTCGCGCTCGCAAAGACGGTGGCCGAAGACTTTATTCGCTTGAACCAAGTCGGCTACGTCGGGATGGTTCCGCGTGATGCGATTGCTGTTCAAGTCGGAAATTGGGATGCCACTCAAGCCGCCTTCAACCCAACCTCGACTAATCCGCTCGCCGTCCGCGTCAGTGCCAATCAAGCCAACGAGCCCTTCTTTTTCGCGGGCGTCTTTGGTCTCAATAAGTTCACCATCCCCCGTGAGAGCATTGCCGCCATCGAGGGTGCGCCCTTGGACATCATGCTCGTCCTCGACTTGTCCGGATCGATGAGCAGCCAAGGCCGCATCGAGGCGTTGCGAAGCAGCACCCCGATTTTCATTGACGTGATCGAGTCGCTTTCACGCGACGATCGGATCGGCGTGCTCGGCTACGGCGCGATCCGAGGCGACTACGATCCAGTGACAAGTGGACATTCGGGGGTCGTTTATACGTTGACGCCAGCGTCCTTGTATCCCGATCCCGCGACCGCCAGCACCGGTTGGGCGGGAGTTCTTGAGGCGGATCTGACCCTGAACTACCCCAGTCTCCGGGGCGGATCACTCGCGGCGACATCGCTCGTCGCTGGAAAATACAATGACTTCACGCCGACCGGCGCCGCGATTCGCGACGCGTCTCACTACCTATCTCAGCACCCGCGCGACACTGCCGAAAAGCAGATTGTGTTGATGAGTGATGGACTGGCGAATCGCCCGATCGGTGACGGACCCAACTACGCCATCGCAATGGCGAACTATGCCGCTAGTTTGAAAATTCGGATCGACACCATCAGCCTCGGAAATAACGCTGACCTGGCATTGATGCAATCGATTGCTGACGCGACGGAAGGACGCCACTTTGACGTCACCGGTAGCGGCGCGGAGTTAACGACGAAGCTCGAGAAGGCTTTCCGCGATATCGCGAATGGGTTTAAACGATCACAGTTGGTGAAGTGATGATGAAACGAAGTAAACGACGCTCTCGTGGAATGATCCGACGGGGTGTCGCGGCGGTGGAATTCGCCGTCGTGCTACCGCCCCTTCTGCTCATCCTGCTCGTCTCCATCGAAGTCGCCGGCGCGATCTCAGTTCAACACGCTTTGCAAGAAGCTTCGATGAACGGTTGCCGCATCTACTCCCTCCGCGATAAGACTCAAGTCGAGGCCAACGCGATGATCGCCCAGTCGCTCGCCGAAGACAACATCACGGGATACTCCATCGCCTTCAATCCCTCGTCCAAGACCGTCTTCAACAATGACTTGACACCGATCACGGTGACCGTCTCGGTCCCGTACAGCCAGGTCGGTGTGGGGATCCAGTGGATGCTCGGTAGCACGACAATCACGGCGAGCACGACATTGCCGTCGGATGCGAGCGCCCTGTCGGTCCGGTAGCTGGCGGCGCCACAACCGCCGCAGAACCAACGGAATCGGCCGGCCAGCCTAAGTAGGGTTTAAATCGGAAATCTTTCACTTTCGTTGCACGAATCCGAGCGGCCCGCGTCACTAACTGATTGGCGACTTGTTTCGACTATCTTTTTTGGGTGACTGTGATGCGATTGACCCTGCGGACGCTGCTGGCTTACCTCGACAACACGCTCGATTCCGAATCGTCGGAGACGCTCCGCGAGAAGATCGCCGAGAGCGGTTTCGCGACGAAGTTGGTCGAGCGAATCAAGCGGGTCATTGCTTCGCCAGTGATTGCGGCTCCGGCGGCGAACGCGGCGGGGCCGCTCGAAGACGCGAACGTGATCGGTGAATACCTGGATAGTACGTTACCGGTGGAACAGGTCGCGGAGATCGAGCGAGCTTGCCTGGAGTCGGATGCGCTGCTGGGTGAGTCGGC
>JBBSJZ010000603.1:0-3812 GCA_038256795.1 Pirellulales bacterium
CCCCTCACCCTAACCCTCTCCCCACGAAGCGTGGGGAGAGGGGACAGAGCGGAAGTTATTTTTGATCTATTCCTAACCCGAAGCGTGAGCGAGGGATTGCATGTCATCCCTCGCTCAGGCTTCGGGTTGCAATTTCACTGTTCAATCGCCGGATACGGCTAAATCGACAAGTCGTTGGCGAGTCCCGCTACGTCAGCTCGGCAAATCAAAAAAACGCCGGAACTCGCTCGTGGCGAGTTCCGGCGTCAATGATTGCGTGCGTGGGAGTCGCAGCAATGGTGAAGCGGTTGGCAGCAACCTGTTAGGCGCTTTTGGTGGTTGGCATCTGGAACAGGTTCTTGCGACCGCTGACGATGGCTTCGTCGATCGTGTAGGAGCCGCCCTCGGGCTTGTCAGGCAATTCGTACATGATATCGAGCATCACGTCTTCGAGGATGCCTCGCAATCCACGAGCTCCGACACCCTTGTCCAAGGCCAACTGGGCCACGTGATCGAGTGCTCCGTCGGTGAAGTGCAGGTCACAATTCTCCATTTGAAACAGTGCTTGATATTGTTTGATGATCGAGTTTTTGGGCTCCTTCATCACACTGATCAAACCGTCCTTATCGAGCGGCTCGAGATAGCTAATCACGGGCAATCGACCGACCAATTCAGGAATCAAGCCGAATTGCAGGATGTCTTCGGTTTGAACTTGGCGAAGTAATTCGGTCACCGATTGATCGTTCCTCAGTCCAGCGTTGCCGCCGAAGCCGAGGGTCTTGTGGCCGAGCCGTTTGCGGATGATGTCTTCGATGCCGACAAACGTTCCACCACAGATGAACAAGATGTTGCTCGTGTCCATTTGAATGTATTGCTGCTCGGGATGCTTGCGGCCGCCCTGGGGCGGCACGTTCGCAACCGTGCCTTCGAGCATTTTGAGCAAGCTTTGCTGGACGCCTTCGCCGGACACGTCACGGGTGATCGAGACATTCCCGCCGCTGCGACCGATCTTGTCGACTTCGTCGATGTACAAGATACCTCGCTGGGCGGCTTCGATATCGAAGTCGGCGGCGTGCAACAGTTTAAGCAGCAAGTTCTCGACGTCTTCACCGACGTAACCCGCTTCGGTGAGCGTGGTCGCATCGCCGATAGCGAAGGGGACGTTGAGCATGCGAGCGAGCGAACGAGCGAGCAGGGTCTTGCCGCTGCCGGTCGGTCCGGCGAGCAGGATATTGCTCTTTTCGATTTCGACGTCGCTGCCGCCCTCGAACTCGCTCGTCAAACGCTTGTAATGGTTGTGAACCGCGACGGCGAGTACGCGTTTGGCGGAGCCTTGGCCGATCACGTACTGGTCCAAGTGCTCGACGATTTTCCGCGGCGTCGGAATCTCGTTGAAGAGTGTCTTGGAGGGACCGCGTCGCTTGTTTTCTTGGTCGAGGATCGACTGACAGAGTTCGATGCACTCGCCACAGATATAAACATCTCCCGGACCTTCGACCAACGGTCCGACATCACGGTAGCTCTTGCGACAGAAAGAACAGAAGGCATTCTTCTTGCTCGCGGTGGTGCTCCCGCGTCGGCCGCTGGGATTTTCCTTTGAGGACATACATGACTCCAGGCTGTGCGTCATTGATCAATGGACTCGGTCTCGATTTCGCCACGTCATGAGCGGGTCGCTCGGGCAAAATCGAAACTTCGTGCCGGTTGATGTTTGATGCGTGTCAACGGTTCGGGCCACTACTTGCTTGCTCTTCCAGTCTCATCCGTCACCGCGGTGTCGGAGTCATCCCTGTGATGAAAAGCGTCGGCCAATCGTGGGGTGATAAAAAACGGCTTATGGTTTCCGCAGGTTGGCCCAAACATGGTGGGAGGGCGCCATTGGTATGATTATCCAGTCTGGGGTCGAGTTTGCGATTCGTCGCGGTTGTTCGTCTTGGGTCGTTTACCGAGGAGGTTTGACGTCTCGATCGGACGAATTCGCATCCCGTTTCAGATTGGTTTTCGCTTGTATTGTTCGGAATTCTTCCTCGCTGAGGTCGCCTTGGAGATGCAATTCTCGCAAGTTTGCAAGCACATCGTTGTCCCCTCGATGGTCGTTAGCGGCGTAGTCGCGAAAGATTGACAAGAGATAAAATCCGGTCGCTATCAGGACACACAGGACCAGTACGGCAAGCACAGCCTGCACGGTTGGTATTTTGAGCATGTCGTACATGTCGGTCTACTCACGCGTCCACGTCCTCATGATAGGCGTGTCCACCAAAGTGGGTCCAGGATTTTCAACCTCAATCCGGCGATCTTTCGGGTTTCACGCGAGTAAGTCAAACGCTTCGCGAGCGACTTCGAGCCCGCGGTGCTCGTGGCCTTCGACGCGGATGATCGCCGCGCCGAGGTAGCCTTGGCTGGCCAAGGCATCGCGAATGCGCCGTAAATCCACGTCGCCATGGCCGATTCGCTGGTCACCGGCCGCGCCCGCAATGACATCACACATTACCACGCACGCCAAAGTGTCCAGGTGCCGCGCGAGTCGATCGCCCAGCGGCAACTCGGCACTCGCTAACATTTCACCGATGTCGGCGGCTAAGCCGAGACTCGCGGGAGCTAACTTTGACGGCGATGGAAGCCACTGCAGCAAACGCTCGTAACGAGCCAGGTTCGCGATTACGGATGCGTTTCCTGGGCACAACGACACGCCGACGCCACGCTCGCCCCCGTACTCGAGGAGCCGTCCCATTGGTTCGGCAAGACGATCGAGCTGGGCGGAATCGTCGACCGTGAACACGGTTTCACGGCAGCCCGCAGTGATCAGCACCTGAGATCCCTCCAAGTCGCAGGTGACGTCGATCAGTCGCTTGATCCAATTCACGGCGAGTGTCCGCTGGGACGCGTCGTCACTGACGAGCGATGGCTCGGCGTAGCGATGCGGATCATGGATGAAGTGGCTGTTGGTATCGAGGATGATGTCCATTCCCGTCGCGGTCACCGATTCGCGGACGTTGTGAAACTGGTTCGCGAAGTCGGCACTGGACGGGTCGAATGATCCACGACGCGGACGCAGCACCGCACATCGATAGCCGATCGCCGCTAGCTCACGGATGGCCGTCGATTCATCATGCAGCATTAGCCCGGCGGTGTGGTATCCGAGGATCATGGTCCCACCTAGGTCACGCGGAGCCGAATCGACAGGGCGATGGCGGGGATGACGAGGGCGAAAATCGTTAAGCCCCAGGCGGGGCCAGCACCCAAAAACGCGAACGCGGCGGCCAACGGAATCATGCTGAGGATGCCCGCGCGGATCGTCGCCTGGATTTTTGCGGGCGATGGATCGCTCAATAAACGCAATCCGCGGAGCACGACGGGGACCGCAATCATGCCAATCAAAATGGGGAATACGCGAGCGGCTGAGACGTGCCAGCCCAGCGGGCCCGGTGCGAGTTGGGGCGAAAACGCGAGTAACCCTGCACCGACGATCGTCACCAATAACCCGTTGAGCAAATGGGGCGACCGCCCACCGGTGGCTTCGCGGCGAGCCATCGTCGTGATGCCCATGATGTACGTCCCAAACCCGAGTGCGATCCCGACCACGTACTGCGGGAAGGTGCCCACGTTTGGGATGGCGCCGGGTATCACGCCGACCGCCACGACCGGTGCCGCTCCGAGCAGGAAACTGAGCACACGACATCCCCCCATCGCCACGGATGCGAGCGGTGTTTGCTTGAGCGGACCATCGTAGAGGACGATCATTCCAGCCAACGCGAGTGCCACGATTCCGGGCAGCAGCGTGGTCGGCAAGCCGGTGGCTGGAACGAGTCCACTCGCGCTGGCTAGGCCAACCC
>JBBSJZ010000604.1:0-3804 GCA_038256795.1 Pirellulales bacterium
GACGGATTTAGTAGCGACCGCTTTGGGAACTTGCGTGCTCACGATTCTTGGCTTGATGGCCAAACGTCATGATGCGAATTTGCTCGGTGCGAGCGTGCACGTGACGAAGGAGATGATCACGGCGCCAGTGCGACGCATCGGCGGACTCAAGACCGTTGTGACGATCCCATCCGGACGACTCGATGACGCGACGATGCGAACTCGATTCGAAGCGGCGGCGCGAGCTTGCCCCGTGCACCAGAGCTTGCATCCCGAAATCGATGCACCGATCGATTTCGTTTACGAGTAAGACGCCAGCGCAGCCTTGGCCATGTCGACGGTCTCTTCGATCATCGCGGGTGTGTGCGTCCGGCTGAAGAAAAGTGCCTCGAATTGGCTGCACGGCAAGTACACACCGCGCTCGATCATGCCCCAGAAGTATCGGCCATAGGCGGCGCGGTCACTCGCATCGGCATCGGACCAGCTGCGGACCGGTTTGGCGTTGAAGAACAACGTCAGCATGCTGCCCAGATGTTGGACTTGATGCTCGATCCCAGCCGCGGTCGCGGCGGCGCCGAGTCCGGTCGCCAATTGATTGCCGAGGCTTTCGAGGTACTCGTAGGGAGGATCGTTTTTGAGGATTCGCAGAGTCGCGGAGCCAGCGGCAACCGCGACCGGGTTCCCCGCGAGCGTTCCCGCCTGGTAGACCTTTCCGGCGGGCAGGACGTGGTTCATGATGTCGGCGCGACCACCGTAAGCGGCGAGCGGCATGCCGCCGCCGACGATCTTGCCGAGCGTTGTCATATCCGGCGTGATACCGAACCGCGCTTGAGCACCTCCGAACGACAAGCGAAATCCCGTCATCACTTCGTCGAAAATCAAAATCGTACCGGCGTCATGAGTCAGCTTTCTCAGGCACTGTAAAAAATCAGTCGACGGCAAAACGCAGCCCATGTTGCCGACAACGGGCTCGAGGATCACGGCGGCGATTTGGCGAGAATGGTTCGTGAACGCTTGTGTCAGTTCCGCGATGTCGTTGTACGCGAGCACGATCGTGTCGGCGCCGGCACCGGGGGTGACACCGGGTGAGTCGGGCACACCCAACGTCGCGCCCGCACTTCCCGCCGCAACCAGCAAGCTATCGACGTGGCCGTGGTAGTTGCCCGAGAACTTGATGACTTTGTGACGACCGGTCGCACCACGGGCAACCCGAATCGCGCTCATCACCGCCTCCGTCCCACTGTTGACGAGGCGCACTTTATCGACGCTCGGAACCGCCTCAATGATTTGCTCCGCGAGTTCCGACTCCGCTTCCGTGGGGGCGCCATAGCTGGTGCCGCGAGACACTGCGCGGTTGATCGCGTCGAGGACTTCCTCATTTGCGTGACCGAGGATCATCGGGCCCCACGAGCCGATGTAATCGAGATACCGCCGACCATCGATATCGAACAGGTACGGTCCCTTGGCATGGTCGATGAATAAGGGCGAACCACCGACTCCGCCGAAAGCTCGTGCCGGACTGTTCACCCCCCCAGGGATCAACTGGCGTGCGCGATCGAACGCTGCGACGCTCTTGGGACCGACATCGTAGCGCGGGGTGGATGTGTTGTGCATGAGGCAAATGGGGTGGGGAATTTTGCGTGGGCGAGAGGGAGTAAACTATGTTAGGAAGGCATGGGTCAACGATCAATCGCGCTGGTCCAACTCGTCGAGTTTAAAACGCGTCGAGACGATCGAGTGTTTCTCGGGGCCGGGTTTGTATTTGATGTACGTCGTGGCAATGATCGTGCCGTCGGCGAGTTGTTCGAGACCGGGGTAGCCACAATCGGTGACGCGATCCGCGTGGTTGTGGAGCAGCTTGATGCGGTAATCGCCGCCGCGAGCGTTTTTGATGTCGTTGTAGTCGCCGACCCAGGCGACGAAGTGGCCGCGCGTAGCGCTCGCTGGGGCCATGTCACGAAATGCGAAAACGAGTCGACCGTCACGCGTTTGGATTCCCATGTGCCGATCGCCGCTCAAGCCCCAGGGCGTATCTTGGGGTTCGCTCCACGTTTGGCCTTCGTCCCGCGAGAACATCATCAGACTGCGGCCAGTATGCGTATTCTCACGCATCAAACAGCACAACTCATCCCCACCTTGTGAGCGAAACACGAACGGCTCGCACGGGTTTTTACCAGCGACCGACGCGACCACGCGTGGCGTCGTCCAGGTGAACCCGCCATCGCGCGTCGTCGTTTGCAGCACCTCCAGTGGTGACTTGTCTTGGCCGTCGGGCCCGCGGTGATAAAGTCCCAGGTGGCTGCCGTCTTGGAGTCTCACGATGCTGCTAAACGTCATCACGCAGGGGAAACCGAGCGGTGGCATTTCTTTCCAAGTCTGGCCATCGTCCTCGCTCATGATGCTCGGCATCCCAGCACCGCCGCGCGTTCCCAACGCTGCGGAAAACACCCACAACCGCGCCTGGCCCGCGTCGTCGACGAGCCGGTAGATGCTCGGGCAATTTTGATGCGTCGCAAAACCGACGGGCAGTGAATCGTCCATTCGTTTCCAAGTTCGAGCGCCGTCATCGCTGCGTGCCATTGGACCGGCGGATCCACCATGGTTCACGCACCACACGCAAAACAGGGTATCAGTTCCGGGAAGTAGCAACGTCGTCGGATGGCCCTGGTAGGTGTCCGACGTACCCGCGGCGATGATGACGTGGCGATCGGTGTCCGCGGATATGTCGAGTGTCGGCAAGTCGGGACTATCGGCGGCCTCGGTCGTGCAACGATTGGCAACGATCGCGAGCGAAACGATGAGCAGTACGCGAATGGATTTCATGGGGTGACTCGCTGGTTGGTTCTACAAAACGGATCGCAGTAAGCTTACCAGCATGGGTGCAGCGACGGTGATTAGCACGAGTGCGACGGGGTAGGCGGCGACGTAACTCGTGACGGGTTGGCTCGAGTCAGTGGCACCGGTTAAAACGGCGAGACCGGGCGTGGAGGTCATCCCGCCACACGTCGCGCCGAGTGATTGAAGGAGCGTGAGTTTGAACCAGTAGCGTGCCACCGAGAAGCCGACGGCGAGCGGTAGCGTGACGATCGCCAGTGCGACGAGGCACAGTGCCAACCCGTGATCAGCGAGCACGCGACCGACGTTCGCGCCAGCCCGAACGCCCGCGTCGGCAAGAAACAATGCCAGTCCGCCTTCGGTCATCAACATTTGAGCGGCGGGGGGGAACGAGCCGCGAATCGGGCCGATCCGACGGAAGTGACCGAGCACGAGTCCGACCATCAGCGGACCGCCAGCGATGCCGAGCGAAATCGACACACTGCCAAAATCGACGGAGATATTACCGACAAGGATGCCGAGCACCATGCCGCCAACGACCGAGAATAAATCGGTCTCATTGAGCGCTCGAGGACGATGGCCGACGACACTTTCGATCGTTTTGAGCGATTCCGATTCGCCCACGATCGTCAGCGTATCTCCGAATTCGATTTGTGTTCGCCCCGATGGCACGAACTCGATCTCGTGGCGGCGGATGCGGGCGACGGTGACGCCGTAGCGAGAACGCAGTGACAACTCCTTGAGCGTATGACCATAGATCTTTGGCGAAGTGACGACAAAGGTCTTCCGCTCGCGTTCCGAATCGAGCACGGTAATGTCATCGTCGCACAAGTGACCGAGCGTCTCGGCGATGCGGACGAGATCATCAGCCTCACCGACCAACATCAAGTGGCTGCCAATCTCGAAACGATAGTCGGCTGGAAGCGGACGCCAACGACCGTCGGATTTCACCCGCGAGATCTGGCACGGCGACGCCATGAACGCTTCGAC
>JBBSJZ010000605.1:0-3771 GCA_038256795.1 Pirellulales bacterium
AAGTGCGGCGGCTTGGCGGCGAGCGGACTCGGGTACGCAGTTTCGCTAGCGCCAGCCGGGGTGCTCAAGAACCCATCACCGCTCAGCATCGACGCCATCGCGGCGGCACCGAATCCGGCACCAGATTGCCATAGGAATTCCCGGCGCGTGCGTCCGCAAAAACTATTTCGACTGTTTCTTCGTGAGGTCATGATCGCTTGTACTTAATCGAGAAACAAAAATTCGTTCCAATTCATAATCGTCAAACAGTACAGCTCAACCGCTCGCTCGCGGCCGACCTTGTACTTATTTTGCAGATCGCTAATCAACGCTTCGCCGCTCGCCACTTCGTCGTCCGTCGCATCGCGGGCGAGCACTTTGCGAATCGAGCGGCGAGCCACTTCGGCATCGGCGAGGTGGACGGCGTCGATCGATTCCGCGAGCGTGCGTGCTTGCTCGTGAATGAAGTCGCTATTGAGCATCGACAACGCTTGCCCAGGTTGCAGCGTCATGAATCTCGCTTCACACGAGCGATCGGGCTCGGGGAAATCGAACGCTTCCAACAGCGGCGTCACCAACGAGCGTTTGACGTGAATGTAAACGCTCCGTCGATTCAGATCTTCCGCGGATGAATCACCCCAACCGGCGCCGGGAACCGATTGGCCCGCGAGCACTTCGGCCGATAACTTGGGGAAGAAGCTCTTGCCGTAAACGGCATCGTTGAGGGTGTCGTTGACCGCCAGCACCGCATCGCGAACTTCTTCGGCACTGAGTCGACGCGGATCGAAACGCCAATACAGATCGTTGCCCGGATCCCGCGCCAGTCCATCGTCGGTATTGGACGATGACATTTGGTAAGCATCGCTCGTCATCATCAAGCGATGCAAGTCCTTTAACTTCCAATCGCCGCGAACGAACTCAGTCGCCAGCCAATCGAGTAACTCGGGATGCGTCGGCGGTGAACCGAGTTGGCCGAAGTTATTGCTGCTGCGGACGATGCCGCGGCCGAAGTGGTATTGCCAAACGCGGTTAACCATCACGCGGCTGGTGAGACGATTGTCACTTTGCGTCATCCAGTCGGCGAGCACGCGTCGACGACCCGCTGAGCCACGGTCCGTTTTCGCAGCCACGATCGTCGGCGGCGGATCCTTAAATATTGCTGGGAAATTCGGCTGGACCTCGTCCGTCGGCGAATGCGGGTTACCGCGAAACATGACATAGGTCGGTGCGAGCGATTCGTAATTGCCCAGGCCCAGAACCGCTTGACGCGGCGGCAATGCTTTTCGCTCGGTCTCGATTCGATCCAGTTCGCTGCGTAAAACTTCGTAGCGTGACCACTGGGTTTCATCCAAGTGTTGCTTCAAGTTTTTCCGCAGCACCCGGTTGCGATCTTGCTTTCGATCTTCAGTCGCGCGTTGATCGACGGCGGACATTTTGACGATGCCCGCCTGTTCGATACCCAACTTCTCCTGCTCAGCCGACGCACGCTCGCGGTCGAGCCGCGCGTATTGCTCGACCAACTCCGGAGCCGAAACGTCGATTTGATTCGATGACGTTTGATCGCTGCGTTGGCCATACGGGTTCACATCGGCCATGAACGCCAACATGCTGTAGTAATCCGTCTGGGGGATCGGATCGATCTTATGATCGTGGCAACGGGCACAATTGATCGTCAGCCCCATGAAGACTTGGCCGGTTGTGGCGACGAGATCGTCCAGTTCATCGAACCGTGCCTGCAGCGGATCGGCGGGTTCGTCATCCCAAATGCCGAGTCGATAGTAGCCCGTGGCGGTCAACGTTTCTGTCGTGACGTGATCGAGCTCGTCGCCGGCGAGTTGCTCGCGCACGAATTGATCGTACGGCTTGTCGTCATTGAATGAACGAATGACATAATCGCGATACTTCCAAACGTTCGGCTTGGGGTTATCCCGCTCGAACGAATTCGTCTCGCCGTAACGCACCAAGTCCAACCAGTGTCGTCCCCAACGCTCACCGTACTGGGGCATCTCGAGCAAACGATCGATGAGCCGGGCGTAGGCATCAGGCGATTGATCCGCGACGAAGGCGTCGATCTGGTCGGTGCTCGGTGGCAACCCGATCAAGTCAAAGGACGCGCGTCGAATCAGCGTGCGGCGATCGGTGGGCGGATTGGCTTTTAAACCCGCCGTGGCCAACCCGCGGCGGATGAAGGCGTCGATCGGATGCGTCGGGGTCGTGGAAGATGGCGGCGCGGGATGCGAAAGTGGTTCGAACGCCCAGTGCTTTTGCCACTCGGCACCGGCGGCAATCCAGCCCCGCAAGATCGCCACTTCCGCCTCGGTCACTCGGTCGCCTTCAGGCGGCATCCGCTCGTACTCGTCATCCGACACGATCCGCGCGATGAGCAAACTCGCATCGACATCACCCGGCACAATCGCGTGCTCGCCAGAATCCACTTGGGCATACGCGGATTCTTGATCGACAAAGCTCAAGCCACTCTCCGCGACATCGGGACCGTGACAGGCGAAGCATCGCTTGGCCAAAATCGGCTGCACGTCTTTGGTAAAGTCGACTCGCTGCGGCGGTGCATCGACCGTTCCCGAAGCGCCAGTGCTAATCGCGTCGAGCTCCGCCGTCGATTCCGCAGCGACACAGCGCGATGCTACTGCCGCACTAAGGGTCATCGCCAGGATCAGAAAAAACTTGGACATGAACTAACTCGGGTCGATGGAGCTGAGGACGGGAGAATCGAGGCTGGGCGAACAAAGGCGGGCGAACGCGGTCCGGCGAATGAGGGCGGGCGAATAAGGCCTGGTTAGGGAAGGGCAGGAAACCGAACCCCATTGTTGCACGAGCGGCCACTCGTTCCAATGAGATTGGTATTATTGCAGTTAAGTTTTGTTTCGTGTCGTCCAATCACGCAAAATCAACGACAATTCGTCGCGATTTACGGACTCATCGGTGGTCCGCCGCGGATGCCCGCTCGTCATGCTCCTGGCAATGATTCTGAGAACGCTTGCACGCCCATTCCCCAACGCCCCGGCGATAGCCCCCACGATGCTCGTGACCAGAAAAGATGCTCATCCGCTCGCGATTGGATCAACACCGCTTCGAGATTCAGCCGGGAAGCGGCCACGCGTGCTATTGATCATTGAAACGTCGATGGCGTTCGGGCGGGGAGTTTTGGAGGGAATCAGTCGGTATTTGGTGGCGAATCCCCCCTGGTCAGTCCACTTGGATTTGCGTGACCTGATCGTCACCGAGCCTGAGTGGCTAACTCGGTGGGATGGTGATGGGATCATCACTCGGTCGACGACCCCGGAAACCGAACAGAAGCTGATCGAGTTGAAGATCCCTACGGTGAACCTGACCGACATGTTCGCCGGCAACCAGTTGCCGAGCTTCATCAATAACCACCGCCGCATCGGTGAAGTTGCCGCCGAGCACCTCATCGAGCGAGGATTCCGCCATTTCGGTTTTTGCGGATTCAACGATCATCATTGGTCGGCGCTGCGGCTTGCGGGTTTTCAAAAAGCAATCGAATCTCGCGCGCAGAGTTTTTCATCGCTGGAAATTGGTTGGAGTCAAGCGCGTCGCCAAGGCTGGGAGATGCAGCAACCGGATATCGTCCAGTGGTTGCTCGGCTTGCCACGTCCAGTGGGGATCATGGCCAGCAATGACCTTCGTGGCCAACACGTGCTCGAAGCGTGTCGCGCCGCAAATCTCTCAGTCCCCGAAGAAGTCGCGGTGATCGGCGTCGACAACGATCACGTGATTTGCGATTTCGGTGGCCCACCCCTTTCCAGCGTGATC
>JBBSJZ010000606.1:0-3762 GCA_038256795.1 Pirellulales bacterium
CGTGTCTTCCGGGAACACGTACTCATTCGTTGGTCCGCGTGGCGAACCGTGGACGAACAACATGCCGCCTTCGCGAACGACACGCGGCAACGTGCAGAGAAACTCCATCCGCGTGCGACTCACCTCGGGCCCTTCGGCACACTGTTCCAGTTGTGCTCGCGTCCAAAAGATCGCTTGCTCCGCGGCAAAGTTGAAACCTTCGGGATCGAACAAAGCACTGCTGTCGTGATTGCCGAGCACGCAGAAATCGAACTTCATGACTTCATCGAGGCACGCACATGGCTCTGGTCCGTAGCCGACGACATCACCCAAGCACACGATTCGGTCGACTTTCTGAGTCGCAACGTCGTCCAACACGGCTTCGAGCGCAGCCAAGTTGCCATGAATGTCGCTGAGAATGGCCGTGCGTTTCATGAGAGTTATCGGCCGTGTTTGATGCGATCGCCGAGTGCGTCGGCGAGGTCGGGGATTTTATAGATCTTGTCGGCGGTTTTGTTAAAATCATACTCAACGCGGCGGTACGTGAGCGTTTTCGCATCGGTGTCGAGGATCACGTAGCACGCGCGGTTATCTTCATCGCGTGGTTGTCCGACGCTGCCAACATTGACCAGTACTTTCTGGTTAGTCAACTTGTACGTGCCATTGCACTGGGCTGGCGAAATGAATTCGCATTCAGTCGTGAATACGCCGGGCAAGTGGGTGTGCCCCATGAAGCAATAACGTTCGACTTTGCCGAAGAGGATCTCCATCTTCCGTTGGTCGAAAACGTGCTCGGGGAAAACGTACTCGTTGGTCGGATCACGGGGCGAGCCGTGCACGAACATGAATTCGCCGTCTTCTCTCAACCGAGGCAACTCGCCGAGATAATCCCAGCGCGCATTGGTTTCCGCGACGCCGCCGACACCGGAATCGAGTTGGTCACGGGTCCAATAGATCGCCTGCAATGCCATCGGGTTGAAGCCGTCGGGGTCGAACAGCGCCGCCTGGTCATGGTTGCCCAGGATCGTTAGCTTCGATTTTTTACGGACAAGATCCAAGCACTCGCAAGGGTTCGGACCGTAACCGATGATATCGCCCAGACAGTAGATTTCGTCCACCGCCATCGAGCGTGTATCATCCAGCACCGCTTCGAGCGCCTCGAGATTGCCGTGGATGTCGCTGATCAAAGCTCGCTTCAACGGACTGTTCCTGTGAGGTTCGCCGCTGGGTCACATTCAGCGGCGGTTGGTGGTGCGTGGGCGATTGTAAACCCTAGCGAAAATTCGCGACAATCCCACGCGGGAGCATCATGAGTTTAATTCGTACCGAATCTAATGGCGAGGATCATCGTTTGGACGTCACCCCCCCCGTCGTGGCCACCGACGAATTAATCCAGTTGGCGATCGAAACGACGGGCCGATCCGCTTCCCTAGCGATACTCCGTGGCGACGCGACGATCGCTAGCTACTACTTGGATAATCGTACCCGGACAGCCGCGACGTTAGCACCCGCCCTCAAAGTTGCATTAGACGAATGCGAGCGATCCGGGATAGCGATTTCCCTGATGAGCGTCGCGGCGGGGCCGGGATCGTTCACGGGATTGAGGATCAGCGTAACGACGGCCAAATCGTTCGCTTACGCCAAGAAACTGCCGCTCGTGGGTGTCGATAGTGTCGCGGCAGTTGCGGCAGCCGTGTTCACGGCGAATGCCGAACTGGGCTCGCTCAGCGTCGCCTTGGATGCTTACCGCGGCCAAATCTTTGCAGGGCATTTTAGCCGCGACGCGTTGCTACCGCCGCTCGACCAAATGTTGGCTGCCGCAGAAACTTGGTCGGCGTATCCGGCGAGCGTGGGCGTCTTCACCGGACCAGAAGTCGATGCGTTTTTCGCCGATTCCGACGACCGATCGCCATTCGCAGGCGACCGGAAAGCACTCGAGGGGAGGGTTGCAGCGGGTCGCTGCGTCGAGCGTTTAGGGCTTTCCGGTCTGCTTGCCACGGACCAGGGTGCCTCTGGTCCATTTCCGACGCTTCCATCTCTAACGCGTCCAAGTGCGGATCCCCAGGCTGGGATCGTGGATGCGGTCGGTGTGGGGCGATTGGCGATTCGGTCGTACATCTTGGGACGGTCGGTCAGCCCCATGGAGCTGGTGCCGCGTTACCTCCGTCCCAGTGCCGCTGAGGAACATGCGGCACTCATTCGTTAACCCGCGCGATGCTTGGCTGGGGTCTTGTGTTATCCCGCGCGATGCTTGGCTGGGGTCTTGTGTTATCCCGCGCGATGCTTGGCTAGGGGACTCGATTCTCGGCGCACTCCGTCGCTACCGTAGAAAATCAGGGTGCCGTTTTGTAAGTCGGCGATTGCGGTCAACTTGACGCTCCGGGGACCGTGGACACAGAAGTAGAGTCCACACAATTTGCCGGCTCGCACGATCTCACGCTGGGTCATCGGAAATTGTTTCGGTTCCAAAGTTCCGAGCTCGCACAGCCGCTGTTCAATGGTCTCGCGGAGGGAGTCGAAATCGATTGTTTGAGCGAACAATCCAATCATTCTGAGCGCTACCTATTTGATGGGGTGAAGTCACAAAAACGCGTTAATTATCCAGCGAACCGAGCGTTCCGATGCTCTTCATTGACTGGGGCAAGGTGGTCTATCGACGCTGTCCCCAGGCCTCGTGAGTCCCGAAAAAAAGCTCAAGCCGAGGATCGACCAATCGCGTCAAGGCGTGACGATTATCCCGAATGCTCGGGATGCGAAAGAATAGTCTCAGCCCAGCAGAGTTCGGCGGTTCGTCATGTCATGCCCAGCCACGAAAAACGCCCCCGGCTGGAAATCTCCGGCCGGGGGCGCGTCGTTCTGATCGAACGAGCAAGCGTCGCGATCAGTTTCGCAATAATTTGCGAGTGCAGCTGCGGATTACCAGTTAAACGTTCCACCGACATACGCACCGTGCAACAGTAGACTGTCGCTGGCGTGAACGCCGCCTGGATGGGCCGATGTACCGAAGTCCTGTGACATTTGGTCAAACGCCGTCGCAATACCACTGACCCCGATCACTTGGTAACCACCATTGATCGAGAACGCGTTGGTGATGCGGCAATTCAACCCAACATTGGCTTGACCCAGCGTCGCCAGCACGATGTCGCTGTAGTCGGTCTTGGCAAGGTCGCTATTGTCACCGAAGCGATACGCCGTCGCCGTTTCGGTGCCGACACAGCGGCGGGCGTCGACATCGTTCGCATAGACGCCGACTTTGCCACCGATGTTCAACGCCACGCGTTGGTTCAAGCAGTAGTTCAGCATGCTGCCGAACTGGTACCCGTACAGGTTGTTGACGATGTTGACGTTGTCGTAAATGTCCGCCGCTTGATAACCCGGCGTCCCATCAATGTTGTACGCGAGTTGTGCGCTATCACGAATTTGGAACCAACGAGCACCGTGGCTCGTCAAAATTTGCACGCGGTTACCTGCGGGGCGATTGAGTGGTCCGCCGAGACGACCAAAGCCACTGCCGTAGGGGTTGATCCCGCAACCGGTGCCGCATGTCGGTGTCGCTCGTCCGTAACCCATCAACCCAAAGCTGAACAAGTTGACTTCGATGCCCTGATAATCAAGGTCTCGCATCGCGCGGATGTTCGATGCACCCGCCGACTGACCGGACGAGCCCGTGACGTAATTGTAAACTTGATCCTGAGGCGTCGCGTCGGTGGCTGGATCACCCGTTCCGCCGTCCAGGTTCAAGTGGTAGTCATGGTATCCCTGCATCGCGGCTCGCAAGTCGCC
>JBBSJZ010000607.1:0-3756 GCA_038256795.1 Pirellulales bacterium
AAATAAGGATCGTTCCTCCTCGACCATCACCGCCAAGATCTCAAATCAGGTTGAGCGTTCTTCCCGGTTTCCGCCACGGTGTGCTTCAAGAGTGAATGAACCCGCAACACTTCTAATCCATTCGCCCAACAGGCGTTCTCGAGTGATTTTTCGTCATCACAGCAGTAGTCGATTTGCAGCATGTCAAACACTGCTGCGGTCTCTGGGAACTGTGCGACCCAGGTACCGACGAGGGCGTCTGCTTGCAGGTTGGCGGTTCGAGAATAAGACATGGCTAACTCGCTTTGTTGAAAACAATCGTGACCAAAACCGAAGAGTCTTCGACCGCCTCGACGGCATGAGGTTCGGCGGTCGCGAGAAACAGCATGTCGCCTGCGGCCAGGTCGTGCGAATGACCGCCAGCGGTAAACTTGACGTGCCCTTCCAAACATTGGACGGTGATTTCACCGGGCGCTTTGTGTTCGGCGATCAGTTTGCCCGCAGGCAGCACCAATCGAATCGCCTCCATTGCATCTGTTTTGAAAAGCGTGCGAGTTTTAGTGCTACCGATTTGCGGACAGCGGCCCGACGTTGATGACTTCGGCAGGCTTGGCATGATGGATGGCCATGGTTACCTTGAAAGTTGGAAATGAATAGGAACAGACGCATAGCCGCTCGCCGGATACGATGCCGGTACAACGGTTGCGTCGGGTTGGAAGCAAAATGTGGCGGTCTTTGCGAGTAACGCTTCCATCGCCAAATCACTCATGACTTCAACTTCGTTCGCGAGCGTCGCCATTTCATCCAGTAAAAGCAGCATGGATCCGGCAACCGCGTAGGCGGGCACTCGACGAATATGACCGTAGCGGAAGTCGCCAAGACTATTTTTATCTCGGCGTACGCCGAAACTCTTGGCGAATTTCGCTACGGAGTTGGATTGAACAACCGAAACGGAGAACGCCATGAAAGAGCCAAAAACGGTATATGAATTCTTGTAAATGTTGGAAGAGAACCACTCCCAAGGCTGGCCACCTATAAAACTCTGACGGGTGAATCGAGCGATGCCATGGCACAAATCCTGTTAGAACATCTCGTAGAACTGGAAGATCATTCACTGAAGGTAGTTCGCATCGAAATGGGCCAACTGGACTCGAAGCACACAACCTATATGACTTCCGGACCGGTACTCAGCAGCGACGTCACGCACGCCAAAGATTGTCGCTGCGGAAGCAATCCATCTTATCAAGACGCCTTGGCCTGTGCGCTCACCTCGGATCGGTTGCTCGACGGACTGCTTCACGGTTAAAAGGTTGCAGTGCCGCGTCTTCGGTATTGCACTTGGCCGAGCGACTGCGTGATCTCGAAGAGACCAAGGACGTCCAAATCGCCAAATTCACTCGAATGGACTGAGCGGACCAGCGACGATGAAACTTCCTGTATTGCTTGAGCGAATTCGCGGATGTCGGGAATGCGAAGAGCATCTTCCGTCCGGGCCGAGGCCGGTCATTCAGGCCGCAGCCGAAGCGAAAATCCTGATCATCGGACAAGCTCCGGGACGCCGAGTCCATCAATCGGGAATCCCGTGGGACGATCCCAGCGGCGATCGTTTGCGAGATTGGATGGGCATCGACCGTGACCAGTTTTATGATCCGAACCTGGTCGCGATCATGCGGATGGGTTTTTGTTATCCGGGTAGCGGCATCTCAGGCGACTTGCCGCCAAGAAAAGTGTGCGCGCGACACTGGCACCAACCGCTACTAGAACAGCTCACTTCGATTGAAGTGACGTTGCTGATTGGCAACTACGCGCAAGCTCACTATTTACCGGGAGGGCGCAAACGCACATTAACCACAAGCGTCGCGAACTGGCGTTCCTATGCGCCAGCGATTTTTCCACTCCCGCACCCCAGTCCAAGAAACAACGGCTGGCTGAAACACAATCAATGGTTCGCCGAAGACGTTATGCCGACACTTCGACAAACAACGGCTGACCTGCTCAACGTCTAGGTAGCGGCGGGATAGGTGAGTCGCAGCGTCTCCGACGAAGAATCAAGATTGACAATGTCGGTCAGCGTGTGCGGCTTCGTTCGCCCATCGGGAAAAATGTGCTCGACGATTCCTCCACCTGCGACGGCGTAGTCGCTGATTAGCCTGCGATGACACCGCCAATAGACACTTTCCGAACACATGATCGCCGTTCGCTTGACGCTCGCATGTTTCGTGAGTTCCTTGAAACCCATTTGAAACTCGCCGGTCAACATGTGATCGGCGTAGTTGCGAAAACTTTTGTTTTGCCAGCCTTCGTTGGGCGATTCTCCATTGAAGACACTTCTTGCACGGCGTCCGCCAAGCGATTCGAGCCACCGATAGTCAACGTTGTGCTCTGCCAGTGAGGGGCCAAATGTCTCACGATTAAACTGAGGAAACGTCCGCGAACCAGGGAACCGTCGCACGTCAACCAGGAGGGCGATCCTACAGTTAGATAACCGCCACCTTCAGTCCGTCCCGGCCACTTGCCCAAGTGCTTTAGCCGCAGCTTGCCGATGTCCGGGCTTCGCAAAGCACGGACGGATCATTTGGTAATCCTTCGGACGATTGCTGGCTAACTTGCGGGCCAATTCCTCCTTGCGGGCCAAGTCCATCACTCATCGAAGTGAACAGCGCTTGCACTTCTTGCATCTCGGGATGGCTGCAGTGGTGCAACTCAACCACTTCCGCGAGCAGCATCGAAAGTCGCGACCGTTCATCCTTCAGGAATAGATGGTGTGCTTGTTCAATGTGATCGCAAAGTTCAGTCAGTTAGGGCAGTTGGTTTGCTGGGTCACTGAAAGATCACCGTCAGCAACATCAAGGAGTCTTCGACACCGGTGATCGTATGAGGAACTCCCGCAGGCACGAACGTCCATTGGCCCGCTTTGAGCGAGTGCTGATCTCCGTCAACGTCAAGGGCAATCGTCCCCTCCAGACATTGGACGGTGATCGGGCCATCCATTTCATGGCCATGACAAACTTCGTGGTTTTTGGGTACCACCATTCGGATCGCCTCGAATGCCTCACACTTGACGAGTGCATAGGTCTTGGCTTCGGACAATGCCTCATTTTGTGTGCGTAAATCGACCGGAATACCCGGAGCTGCGTGCGGAATCGACATCAAACTGCCTTTCGTGTTTAGAACTGCATCCGTTCCCCATATCGGAACTCGTCAATGGTAGGATTCGATGCCTGTTTACTTGGCGACGCACTTTCCATACCTATCGGTCAATCGCTAAGTTTTAGTTGCACCATGTCACCGCATTTTGACGCCGTCAACAGCGAGGGACGCGATTTCCTTGATGTCAAGACTTGATCGGTGAACGCAGGCTTCTTCGTCGATAAGGCGTCGCGCATTCAAAATTTTCGGCGCGGATATTGCCCTCGTGGTGACGAGCAACGGGCGAAGTCAGTAACGGTTCATTTACTTAAAACGCTTCGCCAATTCAATTGCGCGAGGAAACAGAATGAACTCTTCCTTGTGAACATGCCTCCGAACGTCGGATTCAACTCGACGAAGCAATCCGTACATCTGGTCGAACTCAGGACAGGCATTCTCCGGTCGCTTAAAGTTTCCTGACGCTTTGCGGACCAGCTTCACGGCTTCTCCAATGTCTTTGTGCTTAAAGATGACGGGCCGAATCTGTCTTGCAATGGCACCAAAATCGCGATCCACCGAATCGTCTTGTTGCTCAAGTTGGCGAATTGCTGGGAACAAAGAACGTTCCTCTTCGGCCATGGTTTGCAA
>JBBSJZ010000608.1:0-3751 GCA_038256795.1 Pirellulales bacterium
AAAGCCGCTTTTGGCAATCACGCCGAGGTTCAGAATGGCCCAAATTGGATACACGCTTGCAGATGGCGAAATTGGATATAATCGCCAAAACGAAAAAAGCCATAAACCGTTGTGGTTTATGGCTTTAGGAGTACAGCGGAAGCAACGCTCTTCGTGAAGGCTCTCACCATCAGCAACATCAAAATCATGGTGCCTCGGGTTGCTGATCGCTCCAAATATCGCGCACCAGGGCAAGTTTCCGTTCCACGGTGCGAACGTTTCGACCGATCGAATCCGCTATCTCTTCGTTTGAGTAACCCTGGAACTTTTGCTCGACGATTGACGTGAGCAAGTCGTCATCGAGGCTGGCGATTAACCGTTCATATTCCTCTTCCATCTCGGCGACGAGTTGCGGTGTCGGTTCGTTCCCGAGGAATTGCCCGAGTCCTTCGTTCTTGCCGCTTGCGTCCACCAAGATCGACTCGCCGTTGACGCGACCGCCGCCACGTTTTTCGGCAAAGTGCTTACGTTGCTGGGCAGTCGCCTTCCGCGCCGTGATCGTAATCAGAATCTTCCAAAGATCATCGCGGTCGTTGAGTTTTGGAAAACGATCCGCCTTGGCCGCTTGAAAGAAACTATTGAAAGCACTCAGTGCGATATCTTGCTCATCTGCCGCACGCCGAGGCATCTCTTTGAGACGCCGTCTCGCATACCGCTGGATCTTCTCAAAGTAATTATTCCAAATCACCTCCGGTGCCCGCTCATCGCCAGCCGCAAGCTTCTCGATCCAGACGGAAATCTGCTCGCTCGAGTTCTCGGTGTCCACGCTATCTCCATGGGTAGTTATTGCAATTGCCTGATCCTCGTATTTCTCCTCGATTCTCCGTGGAAGTAGTGACTCGCGTCGAATCATTTACTCGACGTGTCGGAACATCGAATCAAACGAATTTCAACTTCCGAAGCCGGAGTTACCTGGTGCTGCTGCTCGCAGGATCGAGTTCTGCCAGCACTTTATCCAGCACCTTCCTGGCCCGTTGCTTCTTGCGTTTCGACAGTGGCGGTTCATTGAAGTCCAATGCCAGCTCGAGCAGAATTCTTGCTTCGGTAAGTTCATCGAGCTGGTACCTTCGCATGCCCTGGTGGTAATAGACCCACGGGTTCGTGGGGCACAAGCTTACCGACTCTTCAAAATCTCGACGCGATTCCTCGTCGCGTCCCATTCCGGCTAGGGTCAGCGATCGTCCATTCAGCGCATAGGCCAACGTCAATGTTTGGCCGGACTTGCGAGCGAGTTCAATGGCTTGATTCACGTCCGCCAAAGCACGATCCCATTCCCCCAGTTCAGCCTGAACTTGCCCTCGCGAGCTGAGGCAATCAGCGGTGGGTCCATCCATTTCCATGGCGCGAGTGTAGTCGTCGCAGGCGTCGACGTACTCCTCTCGTTCCCAATGGATGTGTGCCCGCATTCGAAAACCAATGGACACGTCTGCGTTTTCAACGATGATTTCGTTGACCGCCTCCAAGGCCGCATCGTAGGATTCAGCTCGAAGCAGTCGCTGGGCGTCCGCAAGCCGCATATTGATCTGGTGTCCGGCCGCATGTTCGGGAACGATTTCATTGAGACGCTGTACGTCGTCCTGGGCATGGTTTACGTGGCCCAGCGATGCGAACGCAAACGCTCTTCCGTTGTAGGCATAGGGATTGTCTGGGTATTTGGCAATCAGCTTCGCGTAGTCGTCAATCGCTTCTTGATGACGACTTAATCGCAGCAGCACGCTTGCCCGATGCGCTCGGGTGTTGTCGTCGTCGACCACAATCGCCAATACTCGATCAAAGTCGGCCAGTGCCAAATCGTCTTCTTGGCAATTCATCCGAAAGACACCACGGAGAAAGTAGATTTGCTCGTTCTCTGGGTCGAGTTCGAGTGCCCGATCATAGTCATCAGCCGCAGCTTGAAAATTCCCCAACTGCGTGAACGCGAACGCTCGATTGACAAAATGCGCCGACTGACGAGGCTGTTGCTCGATCAACGCAGTTTGCTCTTTGACGGCCGATTGGGGATCGTCTTTCATCCTGTGGATCAGCGACAACTGCTGGCGTGGTTCGGCCCAATCCGGTGCCAAACTTCTTGCTTGGTGGAACAACTGCATCGCCGCCTCCAAGTCACCTGATTGGAGGCTCAGTTTCCCTTGTAGCTGAACCGCCCACGCATTGTTTGGCTCTAGCGATAACGCGGAAACGCAATCCGATTCCGCCAAGGTTGGTTGACCCGTGGAAGCGAAACTGTAGGCCCGAGCGAGATAAACGGTCGCGTGTTCATGCCCCAGCTCGATTGCCCGCGTGCATGCAATGATCGCCTCGTCGTACTCACCCTCGCATTGCAAAACTCGTCCCCGAACTCCGTGCGCAACCGCATTGTCGGCTTCCTGAGCAATCACGGACTCGCAGTCCTCCATCGCCAATGCGAGTTTTCCTTGCTCCAAATAGATGATGCCGCGATGAATTCGCGGGGATGTGTTACTGCCGACCAACTCCATCGCTCGCGTCAAGTGCTCGATAGCTGACATCGCGTCCGTTCGGTCCAAACAATATTCCAACCATCCCAAGCGAAAGTGGGCATGACCAAAATTCGGGTCCAGTCGAACGGCTTCCTTCAAATCTGGGACCGCACCGGGTCCATTGCCTTGCTGCAGATGAACTTGAGCTCGATGATAGTAAAGCTCTGGATCTCGCGAGGCCAATCCAATCGCCGCGTCGAGGTCCTGCTTGGCTTGGTCCCAAGCTTCGAGCTCTTCGTAAATACTCGAGCGACGTTGATACAACGATGGTTCCTGCGGTGCCTGTTCGATCGCTTTGGTGTAGTCATTGAGCGCCAATGCGGAATTACCCGCAAATCGATGAAGCCTAGCGCGACGCGACAATAGCGGAACGCAATATTCGATTCGCTCCAGTACGTCGTCATAACATCCGATCGCGAGCACCCACGCTTGTTTTTGGCCGTATTTGCGAGCCAAGGCGACGCGGTGTCGCAGGTCGTCGGGGTCTTCGATGACGGCACGCTTCAGATCAATCAAAGAAATCCGCTCCGCCATCGCTTCACAGTGATTGACCCAATCCACGTGCGACAAATACATCTGCTGAGCAGACGGCTTTGGTTGAACCGGCGTCGTTTTTGGTTTGCACCATGCAAAGAGTTTTCTCCACCAAGAACCCAATCGGCGCTGCGAAGCTTCCGGATTCTGCTTCGTGGTCGACGCCGTCTCCATATCAAAGGCTACTCGGATGGCCGTCTCGAATCCCTGCGACTTGATCGATTCGGAAAGGCTGGGGAAAACCAACATCGGTTGACCTGGCCCGCTCGTATCTCGCGCACGTTTGTAGAACGCAAACGCGATCGGTGAGTCGTGGACGACCGGTGTCTCGATCGCCTCAAGAAGCTTCGTCAGCTCTGTCTGCTCAGGAAAATCCGAACGGCTTGACCGGATATCGAACTCAATCCGTTTCTGACCGTTGGGTGACAGAGCGACCGAGACCAGCAGTTCCGCGTTGGTTGGAGCATCGTTCCAATTAACGCCATCTCGCACACGAGCGATGACGAGTTCGACGTAGTGGTTCATCGACAAGGCGGAAACATTTCCATTTCCTCCCACGACGCCCAGGCAATGCACAAAATCCTCTTCCGCCCTCGGCTCGGAAGCGGCATCATTCGCGTTGTCACCCGATCTGATCGGCGAATCCGAAACCGCACGTACCGCCGTACCACTTTGTTCGT
>JBBSJZ010000609.1:0-3745 GCA_038256795.1 Pirellulales bacterium
AACAGGCGGAATATGGGCCGCTTCGGCTGGGCCGACCGCGTAACGCGGTGATGGATACGCTAATCATTAACCAAATCGTGCCGTACTTTGACATGGCCGTCGGGCTTTGCTTGCTGCTCGGCTTATTCACGCCGCTGGCAGCGTTGGCGGCGGCAGTATTTCTCGGTCAAGTCTTTATGAGCCAATATCCGCCGACGACGGGACCGACATCGAGCATGTACCAGTTGATCGAGTGCATGGCGTGCTTGGTCATCGCTGGGACAGCGGCGGGTCGGTTCGCGGGACTCGATTTCTTTCTGCACTTAATCGTTCGCAAAATTTGGGCACCGGGTTCCGAACGGAATTCGGGCCCGATGAAAATCAGTCCTTCGCAAGTTCGCGTTCGTTAGTACCCTGGCCCGCTGAAAATCGGGTCACACGACTCGTTTCCTCACCAAAAACACACTTCCACAAAACTGTCGCCGTCACGCAAGCGTGATGGTCACCAGGAGCAAACCATGGTTGATAAACTTTCTAAAGACGAACGCGAAGTCGGCGAGAGCAATTACTACTCGGCCGTCGGCAGTTACTACGACATCAATCGTCGTGACTTCTTGCGAGGCATCGTGGCCACGGGTGCCGTGAGCGGTGCGGGTGTCGGCGCGGCCTACTTTGGTTATGACAAGGTCAAAGATCCGGTGCGGATCGCCGTCATCGGCACGGGCGACGAAGGCAACGTCCTCATCGGTGGCTGCAACCCCGAGTACGTCCAAGTCAAAGCGGTTTGCGACATTCGACCCTTCAGCGAGTTTCGAGCCTTCCATGGCGATTGGTCGAGTCCTTCGGCACTCGGTCGTCGGCCCGGTTTGATCAATGTGGCTGGTTACAAGGATGAAGCCGAGGCCCGTCGTGCGGTCACGGTCTACAACGCCGATAACGGCGGCATCATGGCATGCTTGGATGATCCGGATATCGAAGCGGTGATCATTGCCCTACCGTTGTGGTTGCACGCTCCCGTCGCGGCGCAGGCGATGAAGCGGGGTTTGCACGTGTTGACCGAAAAATTGATGGCCCACAACGTGGCCCAGTGTAAAGTGATGTCGCGTTTAGCGGCGGCGGGCAAGGACGCGGGCGGTAATCCGCTGCACTTGGCGACCGGTCACCAACGTCACTACAACGTCAAGTACGAAAACGCAGTCAACCTTATCAAGTGGGGATTGCTCGGCCAATTGCACCACATTCGAGCCCAGTGGCATCGAGGAAACTTGCCTGGCGCCGATAGCTGGTCCATGCCAATCCCTGGTGGCGAGAAGATGGCCAATGGCAAAATGTTCGATCGGATCCAGAAGGACATCGAGTATCGGCAGAGGCAGCTCGCCGAAACGTCGAACCCGACCGACGTCGCTCGCTTGGAAATGGAAATCGCCCAGTGGCAAGCGTGGGACGCAGACAAAAACGTGGATCCCAAAAAATTCGGCTACGAGAACTTCACCGCGGGTGACCGTGTGTTCTCGGCCATGGAAGAACTTCACCGCTGGCGATTGTTCGATCGCACCGGTGCCGGGTTGATGGCGGAATTGGGCAGCCACCAACTCGACGCGATCAGCATTTTCTTGTCGTCACTCCGAGACGATGGCAAGAAGGTTCACCCGTTGAGCGTTCACGCCGTTGGTGGTCGTCACATCATGCCGATGGACCGGCAAGTCGAAGATCACGTTTATTGCATGTTCGAGTTCCCCGGCCCCGAATACCCCGAGACGTTTCCCGTCGGTTACCAAGACCGCATCGAGAATTATCCCGATGGCGCCGTCCCGGGTTACGATACCGATCCGAACAAGAAGATCGTGGCGACGTACTCCTCGATCAACGGCAACGGGTTCGGCGGTTGGGGCGAGGTCGTGATGGGCACCAAGGGCACGCTCGTTCTGGATAGCGAGACCGACGTCCTGCTCTATCGCGATAGTGACACGAGCAGCAAAGTGGGTGTGACGAAGAAGGCAGGCGGCTACGCGCTCGATACGAGTGCGAGCGGTGACTATGCGTCGCCAATCGCCAAGGCCGCCGAGTCCGGACCCGTCAGCCGAGGATACCGCGAGGAGATCGAGCATTGGGCGTACTGTATCCGCAACCCGTCGCCGGACAACCAAGTTCGGTGCACGCCCAAGGTCGCGATGGGCGACGCAGTGATCGCGCTCACCGCGAATCTTGCCCTGGCGAATTCGCGCGCCGGTAAGGGTGGCTACATCAAGTACGAAGAGTCTTGGTTTGACATCGATAACGACGCCACGCCCGATGGCAGCCAGATCAAGCGTGAAACTGAGACCATGGACAAGCCTATCGCCTAGCAGGTAATCATCAGAATTGGCTCAACCGGCCCGACGCGGCGGACGATAATCATACTTGACTATCTTGATCATGTTTGTATTGTATTGAGAAGTCACCTTCGTTCCCAGCGTGATCCTGCCATGAGTCGACTCGCCCAATTTCGATTGCCCGTCATGACCGACGCTCCCCAAAGCAAGAATTCTTCGGGTGCATTGCCGCCCTCGCGGCACACTTTACAGGTCCTATCGCCGGAGGATTCGCCCAGCGAGCCGCGTGGCGCACTCGCAGCGGATCCGCCGCTGGTTCCGACCGACGAGTTCTTGGCGGAGCTGGCTCGGGAGAGCGACCAGCTCGAGTCGGCGACGCCGCAGGAGATTTTGCGTTGGACGATTGACCGCTACGCGCCGCATTTCACGATGGCGACCGCGTTCGGACCCGAGGGCATGACCCTGATCCACATGCTCGCTGAGATTGCGCCGCAGACGCCGATCTTCAATCTCGAGACTGGATACCAATTCGCCGAGACGTTGGAACTTCGCGAGGAAGTGAAACGACGCTACGGGATCGAAGTCGAGTACAAGTTGCCTGAGCAAACGGTGGCCGAGTACGAAGCGGCTAACGGTGGCCCGGTCTACAAGTCGGATCCGAACCGATGCTGCTTCGATCGTAAGTTGAAGGTGTTGCACCAGGCCGCCAAGGGCTATCACGCTTGGGCCAGCGCGATCCGTCGCGACCAGAGTGATGACCGGGCGAAGGCGGCGATCGTGGGCTGGGATCGCAAGTTTCAACTCGTGAAGGTCAGCCCGCTGGCGAATTGGACCAAGAAAGACGTTTGGAGCATGATTGGCAAAGAAAACATTCCCTACAACCCGCTGCACGACCAGGGTTATCCGAGTGTCGGATGCCAACCCTGCACACGTTCGATTCTTGCGGGCGAGGACGAGCGTTCAGGTCGGTGGAGTGGCTTCCAGAAGACCGAATGCGGTTTGCACAGTTCATAGGCAAAAGGTACCTCGGTGGTGATCTCAGCTCGGGTGCATTATGCATGTTTAGCGATGCTCGACCTCGCCATGCGCAGCGATGATGCGGCGCCGGTCGCGATTCGTGAAATCACGGACCGGCACAATATTCCTGGGCCATTCTTGGTCCAGATCCTCAGGACGCTGCGGACGGCGGGCTGGGTGCAGAGTGTCCGAGGCAGCCAGGGTGGGTATCGCTTGTCGATCGACCCGGCCCAGATCACGCTGTTGGATATCGCCGAAGCGATCGGATGCCAGGAATCGTCCAGTCGAGCCACCCCAACGACGGTGCTCGATGAGTTACTCGGCGAACATTGGGACGAAGCCGCAGCGGCGTCGCGGCGGGTATTGGCCGAGGCCCGATTGAGCGACATTCTCGAGCGATGTCGCCATGGCGACGCTTCAATGTTCTACATCTAGAC
>JBBSJZ010000610.1:0-3745 GCA_038256795.1 Pirellulales bacterium
AACGAGCAAATAACAATGCCGTGCAACGGAGCCGCGAGTCACGCATTTTGGCAATGGTTGAGTCGCTCGTCGCGGCCCGCTGACGGCCAGCGTTCTACCAATTGAAGAGTCCGACTCGCTCTACACGCTCCATCAACCTTCGATGCCAACCGAAATGAATGATACTCTGGCTGGGCGACGCAAACTACGCTGGACGATTCGCAGGCTCCTTCTTATCACAACCTGCGTTGCAGTCCTGATCGCCTCGATGAATGCATTTCCCACATTCTTTGCTTTTGCGTTCGCGATCTGCTTTATGTTCAGCCCGTCAATTGTGATTGCTGCGGTTGCGATTATGTTCTCCAACAATCGTGACCGTACAATCGCGTTCCAAATCCCCGTACCAGTGCTCGCACCCCTTCTCACACCGCCGATGATGGCGACGTTCAGCCGACCTCTGACGTATTGGGAGGACATTTACATGGGGCTGCAAGGCATGGGTATGATCGGTGGCGGCCTGTCATTGCTTGGTGTCATTCTTGACTTGGCTATCCGATACACTCAATCGTGCAGGGCAGAACCATCCGTTCCTGAAAGAATTTAGTGATTCTGAATTGTTTTGGGTTTGTTTTTGCGGCTTGGGTTTGGAGCGGTAGCCGCGTACCTTCTCTGGTGCGTTGGTTGGTTTGTGGTTGGTCAGGTGGCTGACGTGTCGATCCGTGATGGATGGATCTTGTTCATCGGGTTAGTTGCAGATCGTTCTTTTCGTTTGCGATTGCACCTCGATACATTCCTTCGTGGGGTCCCATCGTGAGCGAGTCACGATGCCTTCACTCAATCGGTGAAGCACTATTTATCGAATACGATTCCGCTTGCTGCCGAGCGATGGCTCCTAATCAATGCAACGTGTCGACTATTCAGGTGATCAAAAGAATCACGAGGTGACATCTACGCATGGTTCCGGGCGAATGACTCAGGCAAGCCGCGCTCGTAGGTAAGCATTGATCCAAAGATCAACGAACCGAGACGAGTGCGAATGCACATCACACAAAGACACTTCGTATAAGCGGGTTCTTTTCAAATCTGGAAATGGACTTAGTGGAACTGAAAGAGCTGTCGACGACGCTACGCGGCGATTCTCTTAGCTGTGATCTGTTGCTTGCGTCGCTCGATCATCGCGTCACGACATTCAACGTACGTCTGCTTATGGACCATCATGTTACGGATAATCGTGGCTAACCTTCGCATCACCGCGACGCGAGCGATCTTGCTGCCTCGTCGGTTCTTGATTGGCTTATACCAGGCCTTCATCACCGGGTCGTGACGCAGGCAGTGCAACGTGATCTGAGCGAGTACCCAGCGAGCCATCGTACTGCCGGCTTTTGTGATTCGGCCCCGGCGGCCCGTGCCTTCACCGCTGTCATTGACGCCCGGCGTCAAGCCCCAGTAGTGAGCCAAGCTTTTGCCTTTGGGGAAACGATCAGGGTTGCCGACACGACACATCAGTGACAACGCGCTGTAGTGAGCACAGCCGGGAATCGTGCGAATCAGGTCTACCATCGCGTCGCCTTGGCAACGCTCGATGATGATCACTTCCAGGTCCGTCATTCGCTTGGTCCAACGTTTGAGCTCTTCGAGGTGCCAGTCCATCTCTGCTCGTTGCACCGGCGGTAGCGTGAGTGTTTCGAGCCACTTGATTGCCCGAACGCTTGGGAACGTTTTGGTGGGCATTTCCCATTGCAGGTTGTGGCGACGGAGGATGTGTTTGATACGGTTGGTGGATTTGGTTCGCATTCGTCCTGCATCTTTGCGAAGCAAAGTGATGCGTTGGCTCTCGGCGTGATGCGCGGTCGGCAGGACAACCTGGCGTGCTCCGGTAATGGGCTGACCTGCCCGTATCCGATCCCGGTTGGTCCACAACAGTTCGGAGAGTGAATGAGCGTCTCGGCGATCGGTTTTGACTTTGGGTTTCTTGGTGGGCTGGATGAGGATAGTTTGGATGCACCCGTACTTTGGCAGGATCGCCAGTAGCCAGTCGTTAAAGCCGCAGACCTCGACGACGGCGACGTAGCCGCCTTCGTCGCAGGTCCTTTCGTTAAGCTTGGTGAAGAACTCGACGCACCGCTGGGGTTGCGTTGAGACTTGGCGACGCAGGCGGATGTTCCCGTCTTCATCGCGTAGTGAGACGGTGAGCTGCTTGGCGTGTTGATCAATTCTGAGGTATAACATCGTGGCGGTTCTCCGAGAGGGACTTGAGTACGTTTTGAGCCCGGTTTTTCCGAAAGGAAAAGACGATCGCTCGTCCTCCCATGATCTCGGAGAACCGTCTTCGTCTCTACCTAAATCTTTCATCGACATCGATGCAACCGAGCGGCGAAGTCAGGCGTATTGAAGTGGATGATCAACCGTCGCCGCCGGCTGATCGCTAACGTTCGACTGAACGATCCCTACCTATGAACGCAAGCGACCATCCTCCTTCTCGCTTCTCAGTTCGCTGGCGATGGACGGCTGCTTTTGTTGCCATCGCATGCGCTTTCGCTTGGTTTCGCCACATCCAAGAGCCATACCGTGAAACTCAGAAACTTCACAACCTAATACAGTCTCTCGGCAGTCGCTGCCCGCCTGACATGAAACAGACACAATGGGAAGTTGCCGTCGACTGGACGAACAATTTGAATGGCAATAGTCTTGTGTGGGGCTTCAAAGACGGAGCGGCCATCAAGAAACATCGACAGGAGATTGAGGCAAGACTTCAAGGGCACGTTAACATGGACACAATTATCTGGATCTGGGACCGCTACGCAGTGCTCTGTCCCGCCGGGTCTCGATATCAGCAATGGCGACAAGTAATGCTCGATAAAATCGCAAAAGCTGGCAGCTCTCCCTCAGGCAGGTCGGCAGCCCTGCTCCTGGGCGAATAACAAACCCGTGCAACGGAGCCGGGCTTGTGACTTTTTTCATATGGATACTCTACCGTCCCGGCCCGCTGACGGGCAACGTTCCCCAACAGATGTGACAACCTCAGTCAATCACATGATACGGTTGTTCCCCATTGCCTCTCACACCAACTAGCATGCGGGTCCGCACTTGGCGGTTTGTCGCGTGACTTCGTATGTCTTCCGGCGGCGACGAGATCGCTTGTTCCGCAGCCATACTTCGCTCGACAAGTTGCCAGAAGCTGAACACGCGTTGGCGAACAGCCACCGACCATCGTACGGATTCCGTGACGGTGACCCCAGTCGCCGTAAAATCATTGCGTCGGCCCTGGTCGGTCACGTAGACTGGGCGTCTTGAGTTGGCCTCAGCCAAGCCCAGCGATCATTCGAGCCAAGCGTCTCAGTTCACGGCGAGGCGGCCCCTCGGCTATGCTCGGGATATTTTGTAATTCGTTCGGCGGGCGTTGAGTTCACGATGACTTGGACCCTGGTTGGCTACTTTCCTAAACGGCGCCCGATAAGATCCCGCTGGATTCCATGCTTTCCCGATGATCCCAATGTTGGACACGACTTCTCCGGTGCCCCAGTTTCCGCGCCCGTGGAAGAAATCTGTAGCGTCAGCGATTGCATCGCCCAGGGACCAGAGGGCTGGCGCGATCTAGGGAAGCATAACTTCTACGATATGTACAACGCTCCAGATCTTGCCTGGAGTGTTGTGCCGGTCGAGGTCCGTTCGGAATTCGAATTGTTTGCCTACCTGCTGTATCTGGTGGAGTTCGAGGACGGGCGGGAGGAACACATGGAGGAGTGGTGGGATCTGACCGTCGAAC
>JBBSJZ010000611.1:0-3734 GCA_038256795.1 Pirellulales bacterium
CAGGAATCTTGAGCACTTTTGGAAAACTCGATGTGCAAGACATCGATGACATCAACGGTTGCAAGCTGCGATTGGTCACACATTTGATCACCCGCTACGGATGGAATTCGGATGAAGCTCAAGCCAAGGTCGATCGATTCAATTCCGATCTTTCAGGCAGGCCGCGTGTTCTAACTTCGGTGTTATAAATGGTTGCACGACCGACGGTAATTCGCGAGCCTTACCGCCGTGCGTTCGCCAATTTTTAGGGAGAGATGCCAACGATGAAGACGATCCTAAACGGGGTGATCCTTGCCGCTCTGCTCGCAGTGGCCGGGTGCTCTCAAACCACCGACGAGCCGGCTTCGACAGGCTCTAACAGCGTAGAGACAGCAGCCACGACAGGCCATAACGACGGCGATATGGGGCCGGGGCACATGTCAAGTGGCCAGGAGTATGGCACAGGTCATATGAGTGGGCGAAGCGAGGGATAGTTCGTGCTTACGTTGCCAACAATGTAAGAAGCGTGCAGCGACTATCAGCCGCAAATTGACATTTTCCGCATGAAAGCTGCGTTCGCCAGAACGTCGATGTTCAAGCGTCCGCACTCTGGCGAGTGCGGCTACAAAACAACCAAATAGGAAACGTGACCATGAGTGAAACGAAAACGATGACCAAAGATCCAATCTGCGGAATGAACGTCGACAAAGCCACCGCGATTCATGCCGAGCGAGATGGCGAAACATTCTACTTTTGCGGTGAAAACTGTCGGAAGAAATTCCTGTCCACGCCTGCCGATGCCAAGCTGGACAAACAGGCGGGAGGCAACTGCTGTGGATAGCAAACCGACGACCGCACTTCCTTGTCTTCGACTGAGTCCGATCCGACTGGGGCTGAGCTTTGGCGTGACAGGAGTCGTGTTTTACCTCGGCTGCATGCTGACGATGGCCATCGTGCCGCATTCGCAGGTCCTGGTCTTGTCCAACAGCATGCTGCACGGCTTTGACGTCACGTCGATCCTCAGGACCAGCGTACCGATCGGCGAAGTCGCATTGGGATTGGTCGCCACGTTTATCGGTGGTGCGTTAGCAGGCGGCATGATCGCTGGATTCTATAACTGTGGCCTGCGCAAACCCGTTTAAGTCACCCAACCAAAGACAGACAAATGGCCATTCTTCATGCTCAGGCAGGTGAAATTGTCGATATTCGACCGCTTGGAGTTGCAATCGCTGATTCCAAGACGACCGCACTCATCAAGACTCATCAATTCGAGATCATTCGTATGGTTTTGATCGAGAACAAAGAGATCCCGGTCCACACCGCCAAAGGAGATATCATCGTGCAGTGCCTCGAAGGCCACGTCGCCTTCAGCACGATGGGAAAGAAGCTGGAACTGCAAGCTGGACACGTGCTTTTTTTGAAGGCAGGTGAACCGCATTCATTGAAAGCGGTCGAGGATTCATCGTTGCTGCTAACGATCCTTTTGCATCAGCACGCACCCGACGCTGGTTCTTCAACTAGCCACTCGCCGTAATGCTCTCGCACCGTCAAGGAAGCTTGTGGATGAAGGATTTCCAGTTGCAACGTCTTGGTCTGATCATGGAGCCGGAACCTGGCAACCCACTGGAGGTCGAAGGTGTTCTGAATCCGGCTGCGGTTCGTGGCCCCGATGGCCAGCTCTATTTGTTCCCACGACTCGTTGCGAAGGGCAATTACTCGCGCGTTGGCATCGCCAGGGTCAAGTTCAATGAGGCCGGCGATCCGTCTGGTGTTGAGCGACTCGGGATCGCACTGGAGCCAGAAGCCGATTACGAGCGACGCCCCGATGGCAGTGGCGGTTGCGAAGACCCACGCATCACATTTATCGAACCGCTGCAACGATATGTGATGACCTACACAGCACTGTCATCCCGCGGCCCGCGAATCGCGCTGGCGATATCGAAAGATCTATTTCACTGGGAACGAATGGGACTGGCGATCTTCATGCCGTATGAGGGTGTGGAGTTCAATGACGTCGACAACAAGGACAGCCTGCTTTTCCCCGTCGCCATTCCTGATCCGAACGGTCAGCCTTCCATGGCGATCATCCATCGTCCGCTCTTTCCTGGCACCGGGCCGGACGAAACACTTCACTGCCGATATCCTCGGGTCGTGGATATCCTTCGCGAGAGCGTTTGGATTTCCTATCACTCGTTAGTCGATGAGGTCTGCGACAAACATCATCACCTCTGCCACTTCGACATGCACGATCGGTTGGCGACTCCGGTCTCGCCTTGGGAAACGCTCAAAATCGGCGGCGGCACTCCGCCGGTTCTGACCAAGCATGGTTGGCTGATGGTTTACCACGGCGTGAGTGAAGTACAGGAACCGGACAAAGACTCGAGTGACCTGTGTTATTCAGCCGGAGTGATGGTGCTCTCGAGGGAGCATCCTCGCAAAATCCTGTATCGCTCGACAGAGCCGGTGTTGACGCCGCTGTTGCCGCAGGAACGTCATGGGACGATATCCAACGTCGTGTTCCCCACCGGTATCGACCGACGCGACGATATCGGTTCGCCGGATCGCTTCGACATTTATTACGGGATGGCCGATAACCGGATCGGCGTAGCACGCCTTGATTTACCTGAATCTCTGCCGCCAGAAGCAGTCGCCGACCCATCGCAACCCAAGGGCTCACTTTAAACCTTGGGTCAATCACGCGTTGATCATGGCAATTGTTGTGATGCGTGCCGGAGCCGCTACAGATTCCGGCGACGGCCATGAGCATTCGAACTGCAACGGTCGTTCAGTGTGAAGGAACAGTTCCGAATGCTTTGGCATCTTCAGGTCGCCCAGGTCATACGCCTGTTACATCTACATCTTGCTGTGATCCATTCCTTTCATCGGTTTCGCATCGCCTGGACCCCAGGGCGAACTTGTGTTGGGTGGAATCGGCTCAGATGTCGTCGTTATTTTATCGTAAAGTTCTGTAGGAAGGACGCGAACCACCGTCGATAGACCTTCGATCCCCATCGACCAACCGGCACGCATACCTGCTGCTTCGCGGCGACCTTCGATCATCCCCATCCAACTCATGTCCATCGCGTAGGGACTCTGCGGCTTGTCGCTTGGCTTCTTTTTCTCATCCATCTTCATGCCGTCCATCTTCATGTCCCCCATATCCATCGCGACCATGCCAAGCATGTTCTGTGGATAGCCTGGAACCTTCAACTGACTGGGTTTTGAGAATTGTCGCGTGATTGGCCCGGCCTGCGAGGTCATTGAGTTCATCATGTGATGGAACATGTGACAATGCAAAATCCAGTCTCCTGGATTGTTGGCAATGAACTCAATCTCGCGTGCTTGAGCGACACCGACCAAGACGTTGTTGCTAGGCACCCATGCTGGTTCAGGGATACGCCCGCCTTCGCTGCCCGTGACCCAAAACGTATGTCCGTGAAGGTGCAACGGATGGTGATCGATAACGCTGAAATTAACGAACCGGATTCGCACGCGCTCGCCCAGCTTGCAGAGCATTGGAGTCGTGTAGGGAGCACAGCGACCATTGAAGGTTAGGTAGTTCCACTCCATCGCCAATGTATCGGGAACCGACGAATTGGGTCGAAGCTGAAACTCTTGTGCAATCAGACAAAAATCGCGATCGACGGTCGGCAAGTGACTTGTCTTGGGATACACAATGAACAGCCCGACCATGCCCATCGTTTCTTGCATGCCGACATGCGAATGGTAGAAGAAGGTGCCTTCCTGATGAACGA
>JBBSJZ010000612.1:0-3732 GCA_038256795.1 Pirellulales bacterium
GCGTTTCATTTAAACAAAGCAGATGACAACTGGCCACGAACGGTCGAGTTCCAGCGATTATTAGAAGCGTTTGTTCGCATTTGCCGCGCTGTGGCGTACGCACATAGCCGCAACGTTCTGCACCGTGACATCAAGCCCGACAACATCATGTTGGGAAACTACGGCGAATCACTGCTCATTGACTGGGGACTCGCCAAGGCCATCGGAGTAAAAAGATTCGAGAATGTCGATGCTGCTGAGTCAACCGCGCCCTGCCGCGACGGCAAGTCATCCGCTCCTGTGCCTGCTGCCATTCAGGTGACGACTTCCGGTTCGACTGCCACGGAAGCCGGGGCAATCATGGGATCGCCGGCATACATGTCCCCTGAAATTGCTTTGGGGAACTCGGAGTCCGCAGACGAACGAACCGATGTGTATCTGCTGGGGGCAACTTTGTACGAAATACTCACTGGTAAACAACCGCGTACTGGTGGCAGCCGCCTGGAAATCATCGAACTCGCCCAGAAAACCCCTCCGACACCGCCTCGCCGAATTGACCCTCGCATTCCAAAAGCGCTGGAGGCAATTTGCTTGAGAGCGACGGCGCACCAGAGTGCACTGCGGTATAGTTCGGCCGCTGAACTAGCAAGTGAGATAGAGAGCTATTTGGCGGATGAGCCCGTTGTCGCTTATCGAGATCCCGTGGCGATTCGATGTTGGCGATGGTGTCGACGTCATCAAAAATCGATCCAACGTGGTAGCTTGGCGGCCGTGCTGATGCTGTTGAGCGGACTGGCGTTGATGACATACCGGCATTCGCAAAATCTCGAAGCCCGAGAGTTGGGACGGAACCAACATTCAGAGTTTCGCCGCATGACCGATGAGGCGAAGTTTTTCGCCGCCAACGTCGACGCCGTGAATGAGCACGCACCCTATTTTGACTCTCAGAAGGCGATGCAAACAGGCAATCAGGCATTACTATTCGCGAATCGGTGGAACGAAGACGCATCGCAGTTTCCGATCGATAGCGAACGCGCGGCGATCAGGTCTGAGAGAGCTGATTTAATGCTAGTGCTGGCCAATCTTTATCAGCAGACCGACTTGACCGTTGACGGTCAAAACAAGGCGTTGAAGTTGTTGGATCAAGTGGCAAGGCTATGTCCTTCATCTCAAGCGAGTGACCGGATTCGAACACGGTGTTTGAGTCAATTGCGAGGTGTTGCCATCGAATCGGACTCGATGACAGCAGGAAATGATTCGACACCCTCGACCGCCCAGGACTACTTCATGGAAGGAGACTTTTTGCGGACAAGCGGTAAACTCGCAGATGCTAGTGCGTCTTACCAGCAAGCGGTGCGACTGGATCCCAAGCACTACTGGGCACAGTACCAGCTTGCACGCTGTTACCTCGGTCTTCAACGCGCCCCTGAAGCCGTCGCGGCTTTTGGGACCTGCATTGCACTGCGACCGGACACGCCCTGGGCTTACAGTGCGCGCGGGCTAGCCTTGGGCTTGCTGGGTGATTTTGATTCAGCCGACGCTGATTTCATCGTAGCCATCCGCTTGTCACCTAACTTTCGCCCCGCAAAGCTGAATCGAGGGATGGTCTATTACTTGCAAAACAAGATTGATGAAGCGCTCGTGGAGATGGACGCTGTGTTACAGCCACCCGAAGCAAGGTTGCTCGTTGAAGCAGCGTTCTATCGCGCCCAAATCTACTACGAGCAAGGCGATCTGAGGAAATCGCTGGCTGATTGCGAGATGTTTTTGTCAACGCGGCCCGGCGTTGCCGCGGCTCAAACCTTGGCGGCAAAGATCTACTTTCGCCTGGGTGATGATGATCGAGGCAACGAATGCGTCAATACTGCGCTGGCAAGTGAATCCAAGTCTGAATCGACGTTGGGCCAAAGTATTGCTCGGGGCCGTGCGTTGCGGGAACTTGCCATGGGATTGGATTTCGCTTCCCAGCAGCGTGTGTTGAAACTGGTTTTACGTGTGTTGGAAGACTCAGGCGAACGCGACTCTGATACAGCTCACGAACTTGTTGCAGTCAAAGATCTACTAGGCTCCGCTGAAGAATCGGTGGTTGTCTATAGCGAGCGTTTGATTGCTGCGCCGGGTGACGTTGCAACTCGGAAGACGCGGGCTTGGAACTACGTCAAACTGCGAAGATTAGATCTAGCGGCATCCGATTTTGAACGGGTGATTCAGCAAGTTCCGGAAGACGCTGAAGCGTACTCCGGTCTGGGTTACGTCCGTGCGCTGCTGATGGAGATTGCCTCCGCGGAATTGGCGGCCTCGAAAGCAGTGATGTACGGTGACAATCATTTCTTAATTTTACACAATGTCGCCTGCATCTATGCCGAACTTGCCGAAGCCAACCCGCAGCGGCAAGTTCACTACGAAGACATGGCGATTTCGCTGTTACAGCGAGCGGTATTGCTCTCCCAACAGTCCAATAGCGGAATCGATGAGCGTGAGCAAATTCGAGCCGAGACAGCGTTTCACCTGTCGTTAAAAAGTCGTCCAGAATTTAAGCGGCTTATCGATCTCAACACCAAATGACGGCGATGCAGTGTAGATGTCGTCGTGAGCGATTTGCGGAAGCGGGGCAGGGCAGGGCAGGGGAGTATCACTAGTCCAGCGCATCATCCGCCAGCGGTTCTTGACCGCTCGGAGTAACGAGGGCGCGGACGATGAGTGGTGGGGTGGAGTCTTTCACAAATCGAGAGCGCCCGTCGACACAAGCGACGGCGGCGCCACCCTCGACCCAACCGCCGATTTCGTTCGGCCCAGGGTTGGCAATGTCACCACGCATCAGCATGAAGTCGATATCAATGGGCTGGGTCCATAGGCCCGATGAAACACTCGGGTTCCCCTCGGCGACCAAGAGCGTTTGTGCCGCACTGTCCTGGACATCCTTCGGCGCGAGCGACTTGTCGGCTGGAAACAACGTGTCGGCGCCGGTGACGAGGTAGTAACTCGAGGCTTCGGATAGACCCATCGATTGCGAGTTCGGGTGCTGAAAGACTTGCGGGCAATGGCCCTGAGCTGCGTATTGATTCTCGCTCGATTCCCAGGGCTGGTCCAGCCGAAACTCGTTGAAGAGATTTTCTTCACCAAGGTACGGTAGGATGAGAACTCGCCATGAATGCAGTGGTTTGCCGGTGGCGTCATTCAAGACCGCCGGCGGATAGACTCCGTGGTCTGCCGCGTATGCATTCAAGGCTGAGGCGATCTTTTCGAGATTCCGCATCGAGCCGACGCGCTCGGCACTCGCTTGCATCTGTGCCAGTGTCGAACCACCATACTGGATCGTCACCACAACAGCGACGGCGGCGACCACAATCGCCACGAGCGATGCGAGTGCCCAGGCGAGTGGTCGGGAGCGAGAAATCGCGGGCCCGGTTGATGCGATGGAGAAGGCGGGAACCTCAATCGGGCCATCACAGGCAACGCAGCGACCCACTTGACCACGATATTGGTCCTCGACCATCGTGCGTGTTTGACAGTGCGGACAAGTAAACAGGTAAGGCATGACACGAATCGTTCTGGTATGAGATCTTCCGACATTCTAAGCGACCGATTGGGGTAGGGCAGGGGAGTCCGTGATGAAAGTGCTTATTCAGCGAGTGGCCAAGGCCAGCGTTACGATCGCCGGCGAAGTCGTTGGACGCATCGACTCGGGCGTGCTGGCCCTCGTGGGTGTTGGGCATGGCGACGGATTGGTCGAAGCCCAATGGCTCGCCGAGA
>JBBSJZ010000613.1:0-3730 GCA_038256795.1 Pirellulales bacterium
CTCGCCGTCACGGTGACTCGACAAAACTTCTCGCTCAATCTCGCGGGTCGGATAACCGACCGAAGCACGCAGCAGGAAGCGATCGAGTTGGCTCTCCGGCAACGCGTACGTGCCTTCAAACTCGAAGGGGTTCTGGGTCGCGACGACGATGAACGGCGACGGCAAATGGTGCGTCGTCCCATCGCTCGAAACTTGTCCTTCGCTCATCGCTTCCAAAAGCGCCGATTGAGTTCGTGGTGGAGCACGATTGATCTCGTCAGCCAGCACGACGTTGGCGAAAATCGGACCCGCCACAAACTCGAACTCGCGACTGTCGCTGCGATAAATCATGCTGCCCGTGATGTCACTGGGAAGCAAATCGGGAGTGAACTGCAACCGCGAGAACTTGCCGTCGATGCTCAGCGCCAACGCCTTGGCCGCCAAGGTCTTGCCCAGACCGGGCACGTCCTCGAGCAACACGTGCTCTTCGGCCAACAGCGTTAGCACGAGCAATTGAACCAATTCGGGCTTTCCCAAAACGACCCGCTCGACGTTCTCTCGTAGTTTTCGAGACGTTTCAAACGCATCCTGCGTCGACATGGGCGAGACCGTCATCATGGAGAGAATTAGCGAAAGTTCGTTCGTCACCATGCTAGCCGTAGCTTTCGCATCCTTCCATCCCCAGCCCTCACGCACACCCGGCCACGCCCCGCGAGGATACCCGCCAACCGAGCCTGCAAAACCTAACTCCATCAATCTTTCCCAAAACCGCTTGACGACCGTAGTCACGCTCCGTATTATTTAACCAGTACACCAGCTAGCTAGGCGACAGTGTGCCTAGCGGCGGCCAGCCACTTTTCATGGGTGCGGCATGTTCTTTTCCATCGATACGTCCGACGACGTCGCGATCTACGAGCAAATCGTTCGTCAGGTCAAATTCGCGATTGCCGAAGGCAGTCTTCAGCCTCGTCAGCTATTACCGAGTGCTCGTCAGCTCAGCGGCGAACTGGCGATCAATCCCAACACGGTCGCACGGGCGTACCAGCAACTGCAGGGCGACGGGGTGCTCGAATTACTCCGGGGTCGCGGTGTCGCGGTGTGCATCGACGCCACCGACAAGTGCCGCGAGGCAAGGCGTTCGCTGATCGCGACGCGGTTGCGCGGTGCCCTATCCGAAGCCCTCCGAGGTGGGCTGAGTGAAGAAGAAATTCGCGAGATGCTGCATCTTGAATTTGAATCGCTCGCCAACTCATCGATCTCGACTCCTTCTCAAAACGGTGGCCCTCATGAGTAACATTCTTCCTGAATCCGTCACTGGCGACGCCATCACCGCCACCGGCTTAGAAATGCACTTCTCCGGGTGCGACGCGCTGCTCGGCATCGATCTCAACGTACCCAGGGGTACCGTGTTCGCGCTGCTCGGCGAAAACGGCGCCGGCAAAACAACGTTCATCAAAATTCTCACTGGTTTTCAACGACCCTCCGCCGGATCGGCCCGAGTATGCGGCTTGGACCCGACGACGGACGCACTCGAGATCCGCCGACGCATCGGTTATGTCTCCGACGCGCCGACCATGTACGACTGGATGAAGGTCGACGAAATCGGCTGGTTCACAGCCGGTTTCTACCCCGACGGTTTTCTCGAAGCGTATCGCGAGTTGATCGCCAAGTACGAGTTGCCGCCGACGCGGCGCATTCGTGAACTGAGCAAGGGCCAACGGGCCAAGGTGGCGTTGAGCTTGGCGCTGGCGCACGACCCCGAGCTATTGATTCTCGACGAACCCACGTCCGGACTCGATCCGCTCGTCCGCCGCGAGTTTCTTGAGAGCATGATCGACCGCGCGGCCACGGGCCGGACGGTGTTGCTATCGAGTCACCAGATCAACGAAGTCGAACGGGTCGCCGACCGGATCGCGATTCTGCACCAGGGCCGCATCCAATTGACCGGCTCACTCGCTGAACTCCGCGAAGGCATCACGGAGGTGACAGTCAAGCTGAGCGATCCGCTCGTGTCGCTACCGACGCTCGATCCGCCGTCGCAAGTTTTGAACGAGCAAACCAAGGGGCGCCAACGACGAATGATCGTCCGCAACTTCACACCTGAGAGCGAGGCGATACTCGCGAGCGCCTACGGCGTCTTTGAAGTCACGCATCGCGGCGCCAGCTTGGAGGAGTTGTTCGTCGCTTGCACCCGTGGCATCGGGTCGATGCCCGCGTCGGTTCCAGAGCGCGATGAAATCAAGGAGAACGCGTCATGAGCACGTCTTCGTTGAACTTGTCGACGATGAACCGGCGTTTGCTATGGAAAGAAACGCGGCAAATCATGCCACTGGCGATCTCGCTCGTGGTGATCGCACTGGTCGTGATGATCTGGGTGCTCATCCGGACCTACCGACCTGAGGACTTCGCCGAATTTGTCCGCGTGCTCGCGGCGATGCCGCCGATCCTGTTTGCGATTGGTGCTGGTTCGACCTTGGTTAGCCAAGAGAAGGAGTCGCGTTCTCTGAATTGGTTGGTGTCGCTGCCCGTGCCACCCAGGATGCTGGTGCGGCACCAATTTTTGGTCGCGCTCGCCGGCCTCGCCATCCTCTGGTTCGGATCCTTCGTGGTCGTTTTCCTCGTCCAGCATTTCTATGCTGACAATCTTCAATCTCAATCGTCCGAGGTCGTCAAATTTTTCGTTGTCCTGAATTCGCTATATCTGCTCGTGTGCGGATTCACGATGGCATGGGCCAGCCGGACGCCGATCCTGGGTTTGATGTCCGTCATCGTGCTCGCGGTGCTGCCCTATTTGGCGGCTTATGGAATCCACTACGCGTTCGTCGAATTGTTCTCGCGGGGCATCCGATACGATCCCGATCCGTCGCCGTGGTTGACGTTCGTGATGTTAGTCGCGTTCATTGGCGGCATCGGTTGGATCGGTTACTTCACCGCGACGCGTCAAGTCGGTGGTCGCGTGGTCCCAGCACCATCGATCCGCTACCGATCACTTTCCAGCTCGCTGCAAACGAGTGCCAAGAGCGTCCAAGACTTCTTCCGTGGTGATTCTCGCACCAAGATGCTGCCGCCCACAACGCTCACGTCATTGCTGTGGCAATTTCGCAACCAAAATCGCGGGATCGTCTACGGTTTGTACGCGGCGTTCGCACTCACGTTTCCCTTCGCAGTGTCCTACCTGCAAGAGACCACATTTCTGACGAACCAGAACATCTTCGTGGCGACGATTTGCGTCATCATCGCCGTATGTTGCTTGGCCTGGATGGCGATGCTCGCCTTCCACGGCGACCACATGCAGAATCGGATACGGTTCTACGCCGAGCGCGGCATCAGTCCGACCTGGGTTTGGTTGACTCGTCACGCAGTTCCGCTCGTCTTCGCATGTCTGTACGCGTTGGCTTGGCACACCGTGTTCAATTACGAGCCTCGTTCAGGCCAATCCGAGTTCAACCGTTCGGGCCTTTCGTCCCGCGACATCGCTATGGGATGTGCAATACTGTACGCCATTTCCCAGTGGACAAGTCAACTGATTCGACCAGCGGCGATCGTGGCCCTGGTCGCACCCGTGATCGGCATCATGGCGACTCAGCTGGGTTTATTCTCGATCGCCGTTCTCGGCACATCTCGTTGGCTGGTTTTCGCAGCACTCGTTGTATTACCGATCCTCGCGACATGGTCGATGATGCCGCGTTGGATGGACGGTCGGCGCGGTTGGCGTTACTGGTTGTCGCACGCCATGTTCGCGATCGCGGCC
>JBBSJZ010000614.1:0-3704 GCA_038256795.1 Pirellulales bacterium
CCGTTACGCGTTCCCGTATCCGTATCCGGTCGCGATCAGCGTCAATGGGCCGGTGTACGGCATGGAATACCCCATGATTTGCTTCAACGGCCCGCGTCCGGAAGACGATGGGACTTATACCAAGGCGACCAAGTATGGATTGATTAGTGTCGTGATTCACGAAGTCGGTCACAACTTTTTTCCGATGATCGTCAATAGCGACGAACGTCAATGGACGTGGATGGATGAAGGACTCAACACCTTCCTGCAATACTTGGCCGAGCAAGAATGGGAGGATGACTATCCGTCGGGTCGCGGCGAACCTTCCAAAATCATTCCGTACATGCGCGGTGGTGGCCAGCGTCCGATCATGACGGGAAGCGAAGAGATTTTGCAGTTCGGAAACAATGGCTACGGTAAGCCAGCGACGGCGCTCAATATCCTGCGAGAAACGATCCTCGGACGCGAACTGTTCGACTTTGCATTCCGTGAATACGCCCGTCGTTGGCGATTCAAGCGACCGACACCGGCTGACTTTTTTCGTACGATGGAAGACGCCAGTGGCGTCGATCTTGATTGGTTTTGGCGCGGTTGGTTTTACAGCACCGATCATGTCGACATCGCCATCGACAGCGTCCGTTTGCACAAAATTGACAGCGGTGATCCCGATGAGTCCTCCGAACGAAAACGTTCTGAGCGAGACAAGGAAGAGCCATCACCGAGCAAAGAGCTCAACAAGCCGCTGCCCAAACGAATCAATCTGCAACCCGGCTTGAAGGATTTCTACAACAGTCCCGAGTATGACGAGTTGAAGGTCGAAGAAGATGACCGCAAATCGTTCCGCAAATTTATCGATGGGCTCGATGCGGATGAGCGATCGATGCTACGCCGCAGTTCCAATTTCTACGTGGTCACGTTCAAAAATCTGGGCGGATTAGTAATGCCGATCATCGTGCGATTGCATTACACGGACGGATCGAGCGAATCGGTCACAATCCCGGTCCAAATCTGGCGCCACGATAGCCGCAGCGTTGAAAAGTTATTCATCTCAGACAAAGATTTGCTGCGGATCGAACTCGATCCTAAACGTCAAACGGCGGATGTCGAGCGTTCCAACAATCATTGGCCACCCAAGCTCGAACCGAGCCGTTTCAAATTGTTCAAGGATGAGAAACCTAAAAACCCGATGCAGAAAGCCAAAGCGGCTGAGCAAAAGAAAGCTCCTGACGAAGCCAAGGAATCAGCGGACGAGAAAACGGACGACGAGCAAGCATCCGATTAGCCCATGGACCAACTCAGAGTCGCGGACAGACACGAGTTAGAAACTAATTTGAAGCTGCGTCCGATAGAGCCATCCGTCATCGCCGGGTTTGATATCCAGAACGGTTGAAGCAATCGGAGCGCCGTTGAGGTGCGTCGCGTCGAAACTGAGCTTTGCGTTTTGGCCACGGAAATACCAAACCAAGCCGCCGGTGATTTCATCGCTGCTGCGATGATCGAGGCCCAATGAGGCCGAATTACCGACCACTCGCGACCAGCGCGAGATCAGCTCGAGTTTTTCGGGTAGGACGAAGTAACCGTTTTGCAGCCAAAAGCCATGGTCGTTCAAATCGGGAACGACTCCGCCTCGAAACTCATCGAGGGTACGAAAGTAGTACTCGAATGTTTGCGAAATGCCGCGATACTTGAACGATGCGTCGATACTGAAAAGCGACACGTCATACTGATGCACGCCGTCCGCTAGCAAGGTTGAAACCTGAACGCCGGCATCGACCGTTCGCAGCGAGGAAAACTCGAACGGGCCCGACCGATCGACCGTGCTCGTGGCAAAGCCTCCACCGACGCGACTGGCGAGTTCGTCATGCCATTCCAAGTCGGTGAGATCCTCGTCGCCCCACTCACCGCGGGGGTAAACTTGGACTCGGCCGGCGACGGCGTGGTGGTTATCGAGCAGTCCGTTGTTGCCTGTTTCGACCCCACCGGTTTGTAGGCCATTGAAAACGCCAAGTTGCCAATCCACCGGTACCGAAAAACTGTGGGCAGTTCCGAAAAATTCCCAGCCAAGGCTACGGTTGGCATCGAAGTAGATGCTTGATACCGAACGATCCGCAAATTGCATTTCCCTACCGCTGACCTGCCGTGCGAGCGTCAAGGGTATTTTAAAAAGTCCCGCACGGAATCCGATTGTTTCTGGCGAGCAACCGAACACGCTTCCGCTCATGTCGTACGAGAAGTAGTAGTCAAGAAACCGAAGGCTATCGGGATCACTACTTCGTCCATCCAATTGCACGAAGTACTTCAAGTCCGTCGTGAAGGCGTGACCAGAAAAGACCAGCCGGGCTCGTTTGAGTTGAAGTTGATCGAGTTCGCGCCCCAACTCACTGGGCGTGAATACGGTTTGCCGCAACTGAGCCCAACCGTTGATCTTCAACTGAAATGAATCGTGCCCGCCGGGGCCCTCGCTCGATGGCGTGCGCGAGATCACGAAGCCTTTGTTGTAGTCGGCATTGCCCTCAAGCTTCGTTTCCTTTTCCGGTGGCACTGCTTGTTTTTCGTCAGGACTGCCGAACTCGTCCGGCGGGCTCAGCGGCGTTGAGAACGGTGCGGTGGCAATGCCATCACCCCCATTTTTAAAACCCTGAGCAAAGCTCGTTGTGCCCGTTAACATTACGAGACCGCAAACCAACCACGAGAATGCAATCGGCGCTGGGCCGTTGCCCATCCAAGTCGAAAGTCGCTCGTTGCTGAGATGCATCGGGTTCCCAATGTGGAAAGTCGCCTGGTTAGCCCGATTCTGAAACGCAGGTCACCCCTCAAATAATCGGCACAATCGTTCCGGTCATTTCAGTTCATGTGATCTTTCCGGAGAAAATGTTCATGCCCGTTTGCAACGCCGAGACCCATCACCGAGCGATACCAAACGCCGCACCGGTGAGTTAAACTCGTGACCATGAAATTCTCCAACGATTTGCCACTCATGCGTGGTCTGCGGCGTGCCGAATTACCCACCGATGAGCCCCTCATTTTGGCGAGTGGTTCGCCACGACGGGCACAACTACTTAGCGCAGCGGGATACGAGTTCGCGGTGATCCCAGCCGGTGATGAAGCGGAGTGCGGGATGTGCAGTCGTGAAACTGCACCCCAACTCGTCGCCCGTTACGCGTTCCGCAAAGCGGCCGATGTCGCGAAAAAAATAAGACTTGATGCGATGGGCGATCTGGCACCACGTGGACTCGTGGTTGCTGCTGACACCGTGGCTTCTTGTGTGGGCCAAATCCTCGGGAAACCGCGTGATCGCGAGCACGCTGAGTCCATTTTGCGACTTCTCAGCGGCCGGTTTCACGATGTCTACACCGGAATTTGCATCTGGTCAGTCGCTCAAAATCGCTGCACCGTCGACGTCGTTCGCACTGAGCTCGAGATGCAGCCGCTCAGCGATGAAATGCTCGAAAGTTACCTGGAATCAATGCTCTGGGAAGGCAAAGCCGGTGCCTTCGGGTACCAAGATGGTAATGATTGGCTGAGCGTTCGCGACCGCGGTAGTGAAACCAATGTGGTCGGGCTGCCGATGGAACGGTTCTCAGAAATGCTGGAACAATTCGACCAAATTGCCGAAACAGTGCATAGCGACTAGACGATCGCGACTACAGCGCCCCGGCGGAGTTTGCTAGAGTTACCCAGGTAACCCGTACTGCCCCCTCGACCTTGGTAGAAGAAGCCATGAA
>JBBSJZ010000615.1:0-3703 GCA_038256795.1 Pirellulales bacterium
GAAGATTTTCCGTGTCGTGAGAAACGGTGCGAAGGATTGAGGCCCCTCACCCTAACCCTCTCCCCAGCGGAGCGATGGGGAGAGGGGACAAAGCGGGGACGAATTCTGAATGACAGGCCCCTCACCCTAACCCTCTCCCCAGCGAATCGATCGGGAGAGGGGACAAAGCGGGGACGAATTCTGAATGACAGGCCCCTCACCCTAACCCTCTCCCCAGCGAAGCGCTAGGGAGAGGGGACTGAAGCGGGCACTAATAACTGAATGACAGGCCCCTCACCCTAACCATGTCACAATCGAGGTGATGGGGAGAGGGGATTGAAGAGAGTGGGGCGCGGGGATGAGAATCCCATTCTGTTCAAGATCAACTTTCAGGACGTGTTTGATTTAGCATGAGCACCGCAGAGTATTCTTCGAGCGACGAGTTTCGTCCCGCCACGTCGACGCCGAGTTTCGATTGGCGTTGGGTTTGGCTAGCGCTACTGTCGTCGACGGTACCGATGCTGGTTCACTACTTCATTTGGAATTGGAAATACGAGCAGTACCACTTTTTTCCGTTACTGATCGCTGCAGTTCTCTCGCTTTTTTATGTGAGATTTGATGGGGTGTATCGCGTGCCGCGGGGCTGGTTTGCTTGGGTGTCCGTCGGGGCCGGCACGTTAGCGACGATCGCGTCACTCGTCGTTGATTCTCCGTGGTTATCGACCATCGGCTTCGTCTCGTTCGCGACCGCACTGCTCGCCTCAGTCGAGGGCCGCCAGGACGCGTCGTTGCTGGGTTTAGCGATCCCGCTCGTGCTACTTGTTCGACTACCGCTGGGCTATGACCAATTGCTGGTGATTTGGTTGCAATCGATCACGACGGAGTTGTCCAGCGTGTTACTGGATGCCGTTCGCGTTCCACATGCCGTCTCGGGCAACGTCATTCAATTGGCGTCCCGAGAGCTGTTCGTCGCGGAAGCGTGTAGCGGGATACAATCCGTGTTCACGCTGGCGTTTGTGGCGTTGTTGTTAGTCGCCTTAAACCGACGCCCCTTGTTTCTAGCTCCCTTCTACTTCGCGGTCGCGTGTGTGCTGGCGGTAGCCGCCAATGTGCTACGTGTGGCGAGTGTGGCGATCAGCGAAGCTTGGTTTAATTTCGATCTAGCGGGCGGATGGCCCCACGAGGTGGTTGGCTACATTGCGCTAGCGATCGGTATCGGGTTATTGCTGTCGTTCGACCAATTATTCATTGCCATGGTCCATCCGATCTCGGATCGGCTCCGCTTGGAAAGCGTGAATCCAGTGGTGGCCTTGTGGAATTGGCTCATCATCGGGCCGGATCCGCAACAGAGCGATGACGAACGAATCAAGAATGATGGGGAGCATCGATCACGATTCCAACGATTATTGCGGGGCAAGAGTATCAGGTGGGCTATCACGAGCGGCGCCCTTGTCTTGCTGCTGGCCTCCACCGCGCTCGCGGTGATGCGGGATGATGTTTATGGTCAAGGCGTGTCGATGTTTGCGGCGTCCGGTGCAGTGTACCAACCGCCCGAGAATTTATTCGACGCCGAAGTGGAATCATTGGAGATTCTTTCGCACGAAGTGGTCCGCAACGGATCCAATCCTCGCTTGGGTGAAAACGCAGACGTTTGGGATTGCGAATTCGGCGGGCGCCCGGCGCAGTTAGTTCTCAGTCAAACGTATCTCGAATGGCACGAGTTCTGTGTTTGCTACGACAATGGGGGATGGAAGTTGCTCAATCGCGAGGTGGAGCGGACGTCGACGGTACGTGACAGTGAGAGCGATGCTGAAACGACGACGCCGAAGGTCGAGATACCCGTCGCGGTCGCATTGTTCAAGCGCGAGGACGGCCAGTGGGGTCACTTGTTTTACGCTGGTATTACTGCGACCGGAAAGTATGTTAATCCACCGGAACTCGCGGGTCGTTTAACGGCACGGTTCATGGATCGAGACAGTGGCTGGCTGGAAGAGCAAGGCGGTGTCTTGATGTGCCAATTGTGGATCACGGGTAATGAAAAATTGGATCGTCAAGCCAGTATGGATTTGCGGACCAGCTTCGCCGCGGCGATGCGTGTTATTGCAGCGAATATTGTCGCTCAACCCGAAAGCACGCTTCCGAATCCGATCGAGGTGGAATGATGTTGACCTACTTGAATCCTTTGTCGTGGTTGGCTTGGTTTCGTGAGTTTCTGTTGGCTTGGGCAGTATCGTTACCGCTGGGTAGTTTGCCTCGAGCGATCCCCGCGGTGCTGGTCATCATTGCACTCGCCGTCGGACTGATTGTGGCGCGGTCGGGGATCGCGGGATGGCGCAACGATTTGATTGGGCGACAATTTGTGGCCGCTTGGCAGGCGGATGATTTTCCGACGGCGGAATTGATTCTGCGCCGCCAGTTAGCACAGCGACCGGAGGATGCTGATTTGATCTACAAGTTGGCGGTGGTGCGCGATAGTTTGGAAGCCAAGGACGAGGCCCAACAATTGATGCGTCAGCTCGTCGGCGTCAAACGGCACGAGCAAGCCGCTCGTTGGTTATTGAGCAAGAATTTCTTGACTGAGTCTTGGGAGAAAATGGATGAGACTCAGCGCGTCGAATTCGGTCAGTTGCTCAATCTCGTCCATGAAAAGTCACCCCAGGACTTGGCCATTTCACAGTTGTACGCGGAGTACTTGATTGCGCGTGGCAACTTGCCCAAGGCGATGGGATTGCTCGAGCAATTGGCGCCAGTGCAGCCGATGCGCGGATTGCAGGCGGCGGCGATCGCCCGCCAGATGGGCAACGAGTCGACGGCGGATCGGCTCGCCAGCCGCGCGCTCGAGCAAGTCGATAAGCTCGCCGCGGAGGATCCATCCAATAGCGTGCTGTGGTTGGCGGTGGCACAGAACCAATTGTTTTTGAAACGGTTCCCGGACGCATTGAAAACGCTCGAGCGCGCCGCCGGTCGTGCCAAGAAGCCTGAGGATGCGGCTCAATTGCGTCAAGCTGTCGGTGAAACCCTCGTCGCGTGGATTCGGTTCATCGAAGAATCGCCGAACGTGGCGCCGCAAGAGCGTGTGCGAGTGCTCAAAATGTTGCAAACGGCGCTGGAGTATGCGCCGAATAATCCGAGCGTGCTGATGATGGTTTCCGATCACGTGTTAGCGACGCTTGACGACGACGACGAGTCGGTGGTGTCGACTCGCAACGCGCTCGTGGCCGGCACTTCGCCTGGGATCTCTCACTTCATTCGGGGCACGGCGGCGATGCTCAAGGACGACACCGAGACGGCAACGATGCACCTCAAGATCGCTGCCGATTTATTGCCTCGCAGTGGTGCGATCCTCAATAATCTAGCGGTCGCGTTGGCTGCGAAGGACGGTGCGAGCCTGGAACAAGCGCTCAAGATTTCGCAAACAGCGATCGCCCAAACCGCCGAAGCGACGCCGCACTTCTATGAAACTCGGGGCCAGATTCTAGTGAAGCTGGAACGGTACCTGGAAGCCGTCCCCGATCTCGAGAGGGCGCTGCTCGTCGAGGAACTCGCACCGAAGGCACATGAATCGCTCGCGCTGTGTTATAAAAAACTCGGCGAAGATGAACTCAGCCGCCAGCATGACGACGCGGCGAAGCAATAAGCGGGGGCGTGAAGGGAGATGGCTCGAGAGAAGCTTTCAGGATTCATATACGGGGCTCTTCGGTGGGGAGAGGGGACAAAGCGGGGA
>JBBSJZ010000616.1:0-3696 GCA_038256795.1 Pirellulales bacterium
GGCATGCTGCACAAAAATTGGGTGCTCTCGTTCGCTTGATCGGACACGTCAATCGCTAAGATGACTCTCATGGTTGGCACCGTAATAAAGGGGATTCAAAGAATAAAATGCATCGCCCGCAGAGCATCAAAACAGATGACATCAGGTTTGCACAACTCACCGCTAGGCTTGCTTGGAGCTCAAATACTCGACAACGTGGGGGCGATTCAAGTAGACGCGTCCCCAGATCAACAACCCGATCTTGATGACGGCCCAGCCGAGCCAGAACACGATCCCAATGATGATTCCGATCGAGGCGAATTGAGCCATCGCGTCCGATCCTCCTGGGCCTTCGCCACCCGATGAGAGTTTCTTCATGTAGGACTCCATCACGGGTACCATCCTGACTTGAACCAGACTTTGCAAAACGGCACGGCAGAGTTCCAGGATGATCGCCGCGATAAACACTTTGCGAAGCAGGATCCGGGCTCGGGCTCGGTCGCGAAGCAAGCCAATACCACCGACGAGCAACGCGATGCTCAGCGCGAGCATCGCCAGAATCGATAGCAGACTGGGGATGAAAAATGTATTGGTGATCGCTTGCATCTGTTGCTGCATCTCCTTCTGGGCCTCGACCATCCCGCCTTCGCCAAAAGAGAACGCGTTGGCGAGCGTTTCCGCCAAGAACAATTGGCCCAGTGCCATCAATCCCGTCATCGTGCCGATGATTCCGCCGAGCGTGCAAAGCACACCGGTCACGGTCAACCCGAGGGGACGCACGTGGGTGACATCATGAGCGATGACGGGAGCGTAGGGCGAGGTAAAATCCATCGATGAAGCGTGGTTCGAATCGGGCGGGGAATCGCTGCTGGACATGGTCCGTCTCGGCTAGGGATTGAGTGATAGAAACGCACGCTGGATCGTATCGGCTTCATGACCGCGACTGCGCAGGTCAAACGCGAGTTTAACGGATGGATTGAGCAGCACGACCAAGCCATAGATCGCCAGCAGGATCGACGACGGGAAACAGTAGCAAGTGATGATGGTCGCCATGCCGCCGCATAAGCTGGAAATGGCCAGCACCCGCGACCGATACTTGAGCAATTGAATGCCGCTGTAGACGGCGAGGATGCCGACGACAAACATCACTAGTGCCATTACTCCAACGACCGCTGTCATCGCCACGGCGGCACCCGCAGGCATCGGTTGGCCTGGGTTTCCTTGTGCCCCTTGTCGCTGGATCTCCTCAAAGAGCGTCGGCATGAACACGGCATAGATCGTGGTGCCGATCGCCATCAGTGCATCAAAGACGCCCTGGACGATCATCAGCACGCCGATGATGGGGACGTGGTTGACCAAGCCTCGTTTCATCTCCGGCGGAAGCGAGATCGGGCCAGACTCCACTGCCGTGCCCACATTGAGCGTCGGGCCGTATGGATTGATGACCGGTTCGGAGTAAGGATTGTCGCTCACTGCTTTTCTCGCACCATGCTAATTAGCTTTTTGGGTTCGTATTCGGTCCACGTACACCGCGGCGATGATGATCGCGCCCAGCAGGATATTCTCGACTTGGTTTTCGAGTCCGAGTGAGGTGCAACCCAAGTTGATCACACCCATGATCAACACGCCGCAGAGCGTGCCTATCACTGACCCGCGTCCGCCCGAGAGCGACCCGCCGCCGATCACCACCGCAGCGATGATCTCGAGTTCGAGTCCCAAACCCGCCGCTGCGTCCCCCTTACCCAATCTCGCGATGTCGATCATGCCAGCGATTCCGACGAGGGCGCCGGCGATCGTGTAGACCAAAATTTTCGTCTTGACCACGGGCACACCACAGAGCCGAGCCGTCGGTTCGCTTGACCCGATCGCGAAGATGTATCGCCCCAAAACGGTCTTGTGCAACACCAATGCGACCACGATTGCCAGCGCAATCGTCAACCACACACCCCAACCAAAATTCGGCAGCAGCGGCGACACGATCCAGAGCGGGTCCGGGAACTGGGTCACCATCGACGGCAACCATTCGGGAATCGATTCGTACGGAGGCGTGATCGTGCCTCCGTCTTCGGCGATCGTTTTGCCGATCCCCATGAAGATCGTCATTGCGCCGAGCGTGATGATGAACGGCACGAGCTTGAGCAAACTGATGAGCGATCCGTTCACGAATCCGCAAGCGGCCCCGCACAGGATCGAACAGCCGATCGCGGTGCCGATGGAATAGCCGTGATCCAGCGTGAACGCGGCGACGCAGCCGGATAGCGCCGCCGCAGTACCGGCCGACAAATCAATACCGCCGGAGATAATGATGAGCGTCATGCCAAGCGCCGCGATACCGACCTTGACGCTCTGCACCCCCACCAACCGAACGGAGCTCGACGCGAGAAAGTTTCCAACACCGCCCTGCATCCAGTCCGCGACGGCGAAAAAAACGATCACAGCGAGCAATGCCAGCAACGGACCGGCCGCCGATACGAGGCGACGAAGCAGCGTGGTGGCCATCTTAGCTCTCCCACTCACCGCCCATGGCGGCAAGCAATAATGAGGGTTCATCCCAATCCGAAACGGGTCGCACGTCGACGATTCGGCCCCGCGACATCACGCCGATGCGATCGCACATGCCCAGCAGCTCTTGGAAATAGCTGCTCACGAACAACACCGCCTTGCCACTCGCAGCCGTCTCACCAATCAATCGATATATCTCCGCCTTCGTCCCGACATCCACACCGCGGGTCGGTTCGTCCAGCAGCAAGCAATCGGCATCTTGATGCAAGACACGGGCGAGTGCCACTTTTTGTTGATTGCCGCCGGACAACGACGAGATCAACTGCTGCGGCGAACTCGCTTTCACTTCCAACCGCCGCATCCAATCACGCGTCGCTTGATCGTGAGACCTCGCACTGATCCATCCGCCGCGACTGTACGGCGCTAGTCGACTGAGCGTGATGTTGTCGCCGATGGAAAGATCCTGGGCCAGCCCTTCGCCCTTTCGATCTTCACTCACCATCGCCAAACCGCTGCGGATGGCGGCTCTCGGATTCGATCGAGCCATTCGCTTTCCGGACATCTCGACGCGCCCTCCCGTGATCGGTCGCAAACCAGCGATGCAGCGGACGGTTTCCGTTCGCCCGGCACCGACGAGGCCGGCCAGTCCGAAAATCTCGCCGCGACGAATCCCGAGCGTCACCGATCGCGGTAACTCGTCACTCGAAAGATCGTCAAGCTTTAGAATCTCGTCACCCAAGTTGCGAGCGACTTTCGGGTACATCTCATCGACGCTGCGCCCGACCATCAATTTGACGATGTCCGATTCGCTCGTGCCCGCCAAATGACCACTACCGGCGACACGACCATCACGCAGCACCAAGTACGAATCGCACAGCTTGCGAATCTCTTCCAGAAAGTGGCTGATGTAAATCACCGCTAACCCGTCGGCCGCCAACTTCTTGACCGCATCGAACAACCGAGCGGCATCCGCCGCGGGAAGTGAACTCGTCGGCTCATCGAGAATCAAGACCCGCGCCTCTTGAGCGATCGCGCGTGCGATTTCGACGAGTTGCTTGGCCCCGATCGATAGCTCCGAAACCAATCGCGACGGTTCCAAATCGGGGTGACCGAGTTTTTCAAGGACCTGCTGCACGATCACGCGCTGCTGGCGGCGGTCGATCCATCCGAAACGTGACCGCTCGCGCCCGAGCATGATGTTGTCTTCGACGGTGA
>JBBSJZ010000617.1:0-3691 GCA_038256795.1 Pirellulales bacterium
CGGTGTTTTTGGACGAGCTGGATACGCATGCGCAGACATTGTCGACACAGAGCCTCGCATTAGAAAATGCGACGGAGTCCGACGAAAAACAGAACACGATTAAAATAATGTTTCGCGCGGCGCATTCGCTCAAAGGTGCGGCGATGGCCGTCAAGCTCGATCCGGTGAAGACGGTAAGCAAGCACCTCGAAGACGTGCTCTCGGATGTGCGTGACGACAAAATCGAAGTCACCGCCCAACTGATTTCAAAGATTCTAGAAGCAGCGGATGTGGTTTCCGAAATCGGTCAGCGGGTTCGTCGCGGTGAATCGCTGGATCTGACTTCACTCAATCGGCTGCTGCCTAAGCTGCAAGAACTTTGCGCCACGACGGACGACACGCCAACCGCTGACCCATCGCCAGCGAAGATTGCCTCGAAATCGGTGCAGAGTGCCCCGCAAGCAGCAGCGTGGCCAACGAAACCGGTGGGAAAAACGGACTCGGTGTCGCCCGCATTGCAAGCCGCTCCGCCAGAGCAATCGGCTTCGATCCGAGTTGCGGCCAGGAAGCTTGATGCGTTGCTCGCCCACAGCGGAGAGTTGTTGGTTGCCCGGGGCCGACTCTCGCTCCGCGCAAAGGATGCGTCGGAACTGCGGGAATCGGCCACCGAGTTCCGCAGCAAATGGAATGCGGCGCGAGCGATCATCAAGATGCAACGCGGTGATGTTACTCGCGAGAGCATCAACCGCGCGCACGGGATACTTGAGTCCGCGTCCGAATCCCTGGTGCGACTCTCACGACAGATTGAATTGTTGACGACGGGAATGGAGTCCGATAACCGATTGTTAAAACAGACCTGCGGTTTGCTGGATGATGAAATCTACAATGCCAGGATGCTGCCTTTTGCGGACGCTTGCAGTGGCTTGGAACGTGCGGTCCGCGATATCGCCACGGCGACGCAAAAGAAAGTGAAGTTGACAATCGAAGGTGCCGACGTCGAAGTCGATCGTTCCGTGCTGGAAGGATTGAAGGATCCACTTCTGCATCTCGTCCGTAACGCCGTCGATCATGGGATCGAAAAGCCAGCCGATCGTGTTGCAAATGGCAAGCCACCGACTGCCAAGCTAACCGTGTCCGCGTCACTTCGTGGTGGGCAAATGGAAGTGTTGGTGGAAGATGACGGAGCCGGTTTTGACCTGGAGCGTATTCGCGCCATTGCCGAGAAACGCGGCATGGAGATTCCCGATGACGCTCGCGAGCAAGCGAGGTTGGTGTTCGCACCAGGCTTCTCAACAGCCAAGCTGATTACTGATATCTCCGGCCGAGGTGTTGGACTGGATGTCGTGCAAAGCCGCGTTGAGTCGTTGCATGGGGCCGTCGATGTCTCATTTATCAAAGGCCAGGGTACTCGATTCACATTGAAGGTGCCGCTAACGCTGACCACGATTCGCACGATGCTGGTGATGGTCAACGATCAAATTCATGCAATCCCGACGACGTCCGTTGAGCGATTGGTGCGGTTCGGTATCAACGAAGTCCATTCGACTGCGGGACGCGACACGTTGCTGCTCGGTGACGCGCCCACGCGACTGGTTTCACTCGCCAGCACGCTGGGAATGAAATCCAAGGGATTGTTCGCTGGCAAGTCGACGAAGGGACTGGCTGTTGTCCTGACCACGGGGCAACAGCGCGTCGCATTTGTCGTGGATGAGGTGTTATCGGAACAGGAAGTGTTGGTGAAGAACAACGGTGCCAGAATCCGTCGGCTCCGTCACTTTTCCGGTTGCACGCTGCTGCCGACTGGTCAAATTGCGTTGGTGACCAATTCGTCGAACGTCGTTCGGACGGCGCTCGGGAGCGTTCATGACCGATCCGACTTGGCCGAGCTGAAACAGAAATCGCGAAGGCGAAAGCGATTGTTGTTGGCCGATGATTCCGTCACCACGCTGGCGCTTCTTAAAAATATCCTCGAAGGATCGGGTTACGACGTGTTGACCGCCTGCGATGGTAAACAGGCTTGGGAACTCGCCAAGGTCAACACCTTTGACGCCGTGGTCAGCGACGTGGACATGCCCCAAATGGATGGCTTTGATTTGACATCGAAGCTGCGAGGAAGTGAGGCAACCGCTGAGCTTCCGATCATCTTAGTGACGGCCCGTGGTAGTGATCGTGATAAGGAGCAGGGTGTTCAAGTGGGCGCGAACGCGTACATCGTCAAAAGTAGTTTCGATCAACAGATCTTGCTCGACACTTTAGCCCAACTGGTTTAGCGATCATGAGTGGCCACACCGTTCTGATCGTCGATGATTCACCCACCTCGCGTGATGTTTTAACCGCGATCTTCTCGCAGCATCCCGAGTTGAAAGTGATTGGCACCGCCCAAAACGGACGTGAAGCGATCGAAAAAACTAAGTCGCTAAAGCCCGACGTGATCACGATGGACATTCACATGCCGGTGATGGACGGCTTGGCGGCCACGAAGGAGATCATGATCGAGGCTCCCACACCGATAGTGATTGTTTCGGCGAACAACCAAGCCAATGAAGTGGAGACGACAATGCTCGCCCTAAAGGCCGGCGCATTGACGGTGATGATGAAGCCGACGGGGCCCCATGCTCCCGACTTTGCTCAGCGATCGAAAGAGTTGGTCCGCACGGTCCTCGCGATGGCGGACGTTCTAGTGATTCGCCATCGCCGTAGTCGGGACGCGTCGTCGGCCCCAGAGTCGATCGCTACGGTGCCATTTTCGAAGGTCAATAGGCTGGAAGTGATCGCGATTGTCGCGTCGCCTGGCGGACCGCCTGCGCTGGCAAAATTATTGAAGGGACTGCCGGCCAACTTTCCCGTCCCGATATTGCTGGTTCAACATATCATCGCCGATTTCCTGCCTGGGTTTGCCGCTTGGCTGGGCAGTGTGGTGCCGATGCGGGTCACCGTTGCGGTCGGAAATCAAGCTCTGCAACCTGGAACCGTCTACGTTGGTCCGCATGGTTTTCATTTAGGTGTATCGCGAGGCAGACGGATTCAATTGAGTGACAGCGAGGCGATCCACGGTTTTCGCCCCGCGGGCACGCACCTGTTTGCATCCGTCGGACGTGCGTTTGGCAAAGCAGCGGCGGGAGTGATCCTGACCGGCATGGGCCGCGACGGAGTCGATGGGTTAGCCGAAATCAAGGCCGCCGGCGGTCCTACAATCGCGCAAGACGAAGCCACTTCGGTAGTCTTCGGAATGCCCCAAGCAGCGATCGGGCGGCAATTGATTGACACCGTTTTACCGATCGACGAAATCGCTCAGCATCTGATAAAGATCGCGTAGGCGGGTTTTTTGCGGTTGCCAAAGTTTTCCGCGTCGGTAAACTACGCACCATTCATGTGAGAATAAGAACGACGTAATAGACAAAAACGAATGACGATCTCGAAAGAGCGAAAAACCGAGGCTATCAGCGAACATCGCAAATCCGATGCTGATACCGGCTCGCCTGAGGTGCAAATTGCCATCTTGACCGAGCGGATTAATGGGCTAACCGAACACATGCGGACTCACCGCAAAGACTTCGCTTCGCGGCGTGGTCTGTTGGGACTGGTCAGTCGTCGCCGGCGTTTGCTCGACTACGTGCGTGGCGAGGATCCGCAGCGATACCTCGACATCATCGGGAAATTGGGCATCCGAAAGTAGCCCTACCGAGCCGCGATCCAGCGAAGATGGCAACCG
>JBBSJZ010000618.1:0-3690 GCA_038256795.1 Pirellulales bacterium
CGCGTTGTGCTTTTCCGTAGTCACTCGGCGACAACGAACGCATGCTCGGGATCGACACGCGGGTGAGAAACTCAATCGCCGCCGCGGTAGCGATTTTAAAAGATTGTAATTTTGCAACGTACGGTGAACTCATCCCAGCTCCAATTCGCTCAGCGTCGCCATTTGCCCGACCATCACTGCGGCGAGATCCACGAGCGGCAGCGCGGCGAGAGCCCCCGTGCCTTCACCCAACCGCATTTGCAGGTCAACGAGCGGCGTGAGTTGTAAATGCTGGAGTGCCGCGACGTGTCCCGGTTCAGTCGACTGGTGCCCCGCCAGCATGAAATTTCGCGAGCCCGGATGCAAGCCTTCGGTGATTAGCGCAGCCGATGTCGCAATCAATCCGTCAACGATCATCGCTCGACCCCGCGCCGCGGACTCCGCATAGAACCCGGCGAGCGAGACGATTTCCAACCCGCCAATCTCGCATGCGATGCGCCGGGTATCGAGCTTGCCAATTTCCCGCACTCGCTTGATGGCGTCATGCACAACCTCGCGTTTGCGGGCCAAGCCCGCGTGATCGATGCCGGCACCGCGACCGACGACCGAGTCGCCCTCCACGTCGCACATCAAACCGATCAAACAACTCGCCGAAGTCGTATTGCCAATCCCCATCTCGCCGGCCATGAGAATCATCGAACCCGCATCGCAAGCGATCGTCGCTCGCTCGACACCGACGCTCCAGGCATGATGAAAGTCCGCGATCGACATCGCGGACTCGCGTCGTAGATTCGCCGTTCCCCGTCGTGACGCCCGATTAAGGACCGGCGGGGAACATGGTTTGATCAATCCGACATCGATGACTTCGTAAGCACAGCCGAGTGATCTCGCAAAAACGCCGCTCGCCGTTCGGCCTCGCCCCATCACCTCGGTGACCGCACCGGTCACTTCACTCGGCCAAGCCGAGACACCTTCGCTCGTCACTCCGTGATCCGCCGCAAACACGCTGATGTGCCGAGGGTGCGTCGTCGGCGCAAGCGTCTGTTGAATCCGGCACAATCGCAAGGCGATCGTTTCGAGTGTGCCGAGACTTCCCGGTGGCTTGCACAGCCGGTCGAGATGCGCAGTGATTTGCGATTCGGAAAGTGAGCTCATGAGCTTGATCGGTCTCGGCGTTGGAAGCGTCGTTGCTGTCGAACCATGCCCGCGATGACGAGTACGGCCGCCGCGAGCCAACCCGCTTGCTCGGCGAGCGGTGACTCGGCGGTAATCGTCGCTTTCGGCGGCAACGGTTGTGGTTTTAACTCGATTCCACGTACCGGCGTCGGTTGACTCGAGTTTGCCACGGTGTCGACCGGGTTCGGCTCCGCATCCGCGTTGGAAGGAACACTCGCGTCGGGCAACCTTGTCGGTAAATTGTCGAGTCGCAGCGCAACGAACTGGGCGACACCTTCGTGAGTCTGTTTCATGTTGCTCGCATCTTTGGCGTTCTGGAACTCGTTTGTCAACGATTGCAGCGTCGCCTCGTCCGCGTCCCAGTAGCCGAGGCGTGCGGCGTCCAGCATTCTCTCGAGCATCTGCGCGAGGGCCACTTGATTCTCACGTTTCATCCAATCCAGGGTGCCAAGTTCGTACTTGTCTTGGACGTAAACAGCAAACATCGCATCCCATTGATCGTCGCGAATCGTTGTCGGCGCCGTCACTTGCCAACCCCACATGAATTGCGTGGTCTTGAGCACCTGCAGCGTCCCGCTGTACCCCTCATCGATTTGCGATTGAATCCACTGGGGATGCAAGTACCGGCTCTGCATTTCTTTGGCGATCGATTGGGCGGCCGGGTCCACGATCACTTCGCTCTCGTCACGCAAGTTCTGGACGTACAACTCGGGTTCGATTCCCGTGAGCACGCGCGCCGCGAGCGCGAGCCCGCCGATGTAGGCGAACGGATCGTCGCTGGTGAGCATCGCATAGGTGCTCGACGAACGTGACGCCATCGCCGCGTCAACATCGGCGAGTTGATCGACGAACAAGTCGCTCGCCGATCCCTCCACGCCATGCGCGAATCCCATGCGATCGACAAATAATTGAGCCATCTCAGCGTCACCACCACCGGCGGACTGTGATTCCCATAGTTCACTCGCGTTGACAGCATCGTTGAGCCCGGTGCCATAAACGCCGGCGTCGCTGGAAAAGATTCGCGCGGTCGACATGCGCGTCGCCCGCTCCGCTTCAATGCCCTTGTCCAGTAATCGTTGACGGTGCTTCGCGGTCGATTCGGCGACACGGTTGCCCATTTCGTCGATCGCCGCAACCTCCTGCACTGCTGCATCGATCAAGCTCATCACGAGCGGAAACTGATCACGGTACGAACCCGTGACGCTGAGGAGTACGTCAATTCGATCACGTTTGAGTTCGCTCGCCGGGATCGTTTCGATGGACGAGACGCGACCGTTTTCGTCCCAGATCGGCCGAACACCCAAGGCGTAAAGCACTTGCGCTTCCATCACGCCTTGGTGTCGCATCGTTTCGCCCGCCCAAAGCGAAAACGCGATCTTGCGTGGCATCTCGCCCTCATGTTCATCCCGGTAGCCGAGCAACCAATCGTCGAGTACGCCCATGCCGAGTTGCCAAGCTTGTTGAGTCGGCACGCGGCTCGGATCAAAACCATACAAATTTCGACCCGTGGGAAGACTCTCGGGATTGCGAACCGGGTCACCCCCATAGCTCGAGGATACGTGCTGACCATCGAGCGCGGCGAGCAACGCGTCGAGCTCATGGTTGTCGGCCAAGGCTGCATCGAGAGATTGGGCACGTTTGGCGAGTGCCATGAGCACTTGCGGATCGAGCACTTTCTCGCGAGCACGATTCGGAACGGCGGAATGAGTCTTGGTGTCGAGCGAGTCGATCTCACGCAAATCCAGAGTGCTGGCCGCCTCGGCGTCGCGTAGCGCCAGACGCAACCAGCGAGCTGGCCGCGAATTGATCACTTTTTCGTAGTCGAGCAAGAAGACTTCGTCGATATCCTCGCCGAGTGCCTCGATCAACGGCTTTCGTATCATTTGCATCACCATCCCGAGTCGCCGACGCTGATCGGGCGCTTCGCCGAACACCGCCAACCCCTGGGGCTGTGCCGATTGGGCGATGTCATCCAGGTACGGATGCAACACCTCCATGAAATCGCCAAACTCGCTGGCGATTCGCGCTGGCGACCAATTTAAATCGCGATCCAGTTGATGCTCCGCGAACGAAGCGACCAACGACTTTTCTATTTGTTCGCGCAGCGGCCCCGGCGTCGTTAACTCCCACTCGTGCATCAAGTCGTGCATCTCGTGCATACCCGGCCGAAACCCCGCGGGTGTGAACATCGGTGTCAGGTGGCTGATCATGATCGCTCGACCCCGACGCTTGGCCGTGATGGCTTCGCCAAGATTATCCATGATGTAGGGATAGATATTGGGAATCGAACCGAGGGCCAAGTGAGGATCATCATCGACCGATAACCCGCGTTCTTTGCCGGGTGCCCATTCAACGGTTCCATGCGTGCCAAGGTGAACGATCGCGTGTGCATTCCACTGTTCACGCATCCACAAGTACGTCGCGAAGTACGTGTGACTTAGCGGTACACTCGATCGATGGCCGATGCGCGCTTTGCGCAGATCCCGATCGAGCGATGAAGTGATCTCGTGCCGCAGTGGCTGGGCGAGCACACGC
>JBBSJZ010000619.1:0-3668 GCA_038256795.1 Pirellulales bacterium
CGGTATCTCTTTTTCCGGTATCTCTTCTTCGGGTATACCGAGCGGACCATCGAACGATGGTCCGGCTCTTGCATCGGCACTTGCGGATGACGGACGAGAAGGGACAACTCTCACCGCGGCAGTATGCCGTGCTGCTCGTTGATACTGGCGAGATGGGTGGCCGCTGCGTGCTCGATCGACTTCGGTACTTGATGATTCGAAGTGGTTTGTCGGTGAACATGTGTTTGAGGGTACACGACCTCGACGGGTTCGCGAGCGATCAAGATTTGGGCAAGGACTTCGGCGGCGGATCGCGTCGTGAGGATCGTCGAGACCGTGAGGGTCGTCGTCGTGGCGAGCATTTCGACGCGCCCTCGTCGACATCCGATGAGGACTGGCACGAGAGCCGCGCCTGTGATCGCTGGCACCGACGTCGACTCGATGTTCGCCCCGGCATGACGTGCTACTGGCAGGTCAACAAAGCGCAAGCGAAATCGTTTGACGATTGGATGCGGTTGGATTTGAAGTACGTCGATCAATTCAGTCTGCTCAGCGACTTCGGTTTGATTGCAAAGACGTTGACCATGCCGATCACGGGTCGAGGTAGCGAATAGTTACCATGGTCGACCAAGGAAAACATAATGTTCTCGGGATCGGCGTTAGCGAGATTGACTACGATGCCGCCGTCGCCAAAGTCATCGACTCAGGCAAGCGGCGCAGCCCGATGACCGTTACCGCACTCGCGGTTCATGGCGTGATGACCGGAGCCCTTGATCCAGCTCATCGCTACCGTTTGAACCAATTCGATTTAGTGTGCCCTGACGGCCAACCCGTTCGCTGGGCACTGAACTTGCTATACCGTTGCGCACTTCCAGACCGCGTCTACGGCCCTGAGTTGACGTTGCGATTGTGCGCCGCGGCTGCGAAGGAACACGTGTCGGTGTTCCTGTTCGGAGCGACCGAGGAGATGCTCGACTTATTTGCATCAAAACTCACAGCGAAATTCCCCGAACTCCGGATCGCAGGCCGCCGAGCCTCGCGATTTCGCCAGCTAACGCCAGCGGAACGTGATGATCTCGCCGCGGAGATCAACGTCAGCGGCGCGGGACTTTGTTTCGTGGGTCTGGGTTGCCCCCGCCAAGAAATCTTTGCCTACGAAATGCGTCATCGGATCGAGATGCCGCAAATCGCGGTCGGCGCCGCGTTCGCTTTCCATGCGGGTTTACTCCGTCAAGCGCCGCCGTGGATGCAGCGAAATGGGCTCGAGTGGTTATATCGACTCACCCGGGAACCCAAGCGATTGTGGCGCCGTTATCTGTATTTGAACCCCGGTTTCCTAACGCTCCTGGGTTTACAGAAAATGGGTCTCTACGCTCGGTCGTCCAGCGCCGGTAATGAGCCCCAGGACGACCTCCTCTTCGGCTGATCCCAAGTCGCCCAGCGGCGCGTCACCGTTTGACTAATCGTCACCACCGGTACTCGTCGCGTTCGGCAGTCGCGGACCCCTCGGCAGAACCGATACGACAGGCATTCACGGATCCACCGATCCGACCGTCTTATTCGTGATGAATGCCGACACTGCCATGACCGTGTGCCAACATCGACTACCCGTCGGATTTTTGCTGCTGTTGTGCTTCACGGTGGCCTGGGGCTGCACGCCTCGCGTCATCGTTCATTCCAATCCCGGTCGTGAGACGAATGGGATTCGTTACTATCGCCCCAAGCCGTACCTGAAGATCGAGCCCGCCGAAGTTGCGGTCGACAAAACGACGACTAAATTCGTGCCCGGGATGCTGCGGATCACCCTGGAATACTTACCGGACTTCAGCGAAGAGTATGCGATTGACGTGCGCTCGGGCCTGGGTGTCGCCAATGTCGGCATCAAATTGCAAGACGGTTGGAACTTGACCGAGATCAGCCAGGATTTGGATAGCCAGACCGACGAGAACGTGAAAGCGGTGGGCAGTCTGATCAGCTCGATCGGCGACGTCATGCCGAGCGCGAGCATTAAGTCGGCAGATCCCTCGTCATCGTTCATCGTGCAGGGGCATAATGTTCCCGTGGGTTACTATGAGTCGGTCATCGGTCGCGATGCCCAGGGTTGCAAACGATTGTACGGATTCCGATATCTCGGTTTTATTCCGTTCGCCTCATGCCCGATTGAGATGTCCGGTCATGATCACGCCTGCTGTGGCGATCCCATGCAATCGATGTATGGATTGACTTATCGCGATGGACAAATGGTGTTCGAGTCGTTGAGTTCGATGGCGGTGACGCCGGCCACGGCGAGCGATATCTCGATGGCCCAGAACGTCGAAAGTGCCGCAGCCAGTTTCGAGCGGGAACGCAGTCAATCTTTATCCCCAACCGATTTGAGCCGGTTGCCGTTTGAAATGCGGGGGCACCTCGATCGACTGGGCTATCCCGAGAGCGAAGTCACCATCCTCTTCAATAGCGTCTCGGATCCGGTCGTGCGGGTTTTAGTGCCCCAAGAAATCCAGGTGACTGCGCTGCGTGAGGAGCTCGAACGATGGCTCCGCGAAACCTACGCGGGGGTCGCCGCCATGAGTTTGGAACTGGATAACTTCGCGGTCGGTAACGACAATGGAGTGATGGAGTAGCCCATTCGTATCGCGGTGAGTCATGACGCCCGTTGCATTAACCCTCGATCGACTGCGAAGGCTGCAAGCGACATTGGCGCGGCGAGTCGTCCAGCGTGATTCCCGGAATATCGTTGCCGTCGGATTCGCTCCGGTGGACAACGCGAAATCGAGTCAAGTGATCGGTGCGACATTGCCCGTAACGGCGCAATTCGACGTCCATCGCAAGTTGGCTTGCGTCAGTCAACGCAAACGCATTGAACGAGTCGAAGCCGTGCGTTTGTTGGATCGCGAACAAGACGGCTATCATGCACTTCATCTTGCTACGGATGTTTGTCCGATTCGAGAAATCGTGCCCAGTGGCGTGCGGATCGAGACCGCGACAACGCGAGCGACCGCGAGCGTCGTCGTCCGCTGGACAACCGTGCGTCCCGTGCCACCGCCGCCGCCCCACGGAGACACCGTGGAAGATCCACGTTGGCGCTGGGGCGTGTTGACGGTCTCGCATTTGTTCACCGGTCACGGGAATGAGCGGGCCGCGACGCATGCAAACTTGCACCGCGTCTCTCGTTGTGATCAGGGTCCCACGACGATCCGAGGGCGCGTCGGAACCCGTGGTCGCATTCCCGGTGGTCCCGATCTGGCGCTCGTGGAAACGGGGTTGGATCGGCTCTGGCTGAGCGGGTTCTTGCGCCGCAGCGATGCCGAAGCGATCCCGCCAGTCACCGAGAATGATTTGGTTCGTTGGACGTCGGCGGGTACCGATGGCGAATTGTTGGTACCCGCCGGGAGTCTTCCGTGGCGATGGAAAACGTTCTATCCGGAGTTGTCCATCGCCGGTCTGGGACGACTGAGACACATCATTGGGTATGAGATCAATCCGTCGTCGTCGGCGACAAAGCGACCCCTGGATTTGGGCACGAGCGGGTCGTTGTTGACGAGTCGCGGTATCCCGATCGGAATCCAGGTCGCGTCGATGCAGCCCGAGTTCACGACCGGATATGCGCAATCATTCGACGTCACCTTGCCTTGGCTGCGCAGCAAGCTCAATGCCTCATCGCTAGCCCTCGTCAGTGTCATCGCCAGGTC
>JBBSJZ010000620.1:0-3665 GCA_038256795.1 Pirellulales bacterium
AGGCAAGTCCATCGAGAACGCGACGCGAGGCACGTCGCCGAGGCGAGACTGAAAGAGCTCGCGCAGGGACTCCAGCGACTCCGTGGCGGTAACTGAGCCGCGCTTCTCAATCTACGCAATCAGCTTTGCCGCGATTGGTTGATCATCAGGGTTTCGCGGCTGACCGGACCTTATACAGATGGTCCCTGCCACGCACGAAGATAGCTCCGTCGGCGACGGCGGGGCAAGCGGTGGTGCCCATTGCCGGGACATCATTGACGGCGACCGTTTCAGGCTCCCGCTGGGCCTTGATGATCGTGCCGAGTCCAGTTTCACTGAAAAAGTACAGCGAATTGCCAGCCAGGATCGGTGAACTGCGATAGTCGCCGGCGAGTCGTTCTTTCCACAGCTCTTCTCCGTTCTCGACATCGACGCATGACAGCACGCCGTTGTCGGTGACTTGAAAAATGAGTCCATTGTGGTAGATCGGTTTTGCGAATCGTGGATTGCCCTGCTCGCGAATCCAAACGACATGCGATTCAGTGATGTCGCCCAAGGTTGTTTCGTCGAGCCGCACGGCTACATGCTCACCCCGTGAACCGGTGTTGATGATGACCAGCTTTATTTCTGGAATCCACAGCGGCCGAATACCGGCGTTGTACGTGTTGTGCCGGAGCGTCCACAGCTCCTTGCCAGTCTCCAGGTCGTAGCTCTGCATCGCTCTCGCACCGACGGATAGAACTTGCATCCGCTCGCCCACTTTCACGATAGCCGGCGTGCAATAAGCCTTTCGCAAGTCGCCATCGCGAAGTGGCTTGCCATCGTCGCCAAGATCACCGTAATCGGTGCTGCGATCTGCTCGCCACAAGGTCTCGCCCGTCTTCGTGTCGAGCGCCACGGTGTACTGTTGGTCGACACCATCGAACGTCAACACCAAGTGGTTTCCGTGCAGCACCGGCGATGAGCCTGGGCCACGAAAGTGCTGGCACGGTAGGTCCCCCCGCTGCCAAACCAGCTCCGCCGTCCTGGAATCTATTTTTGCAGTCCCATAGACACCGAAATGAACGTACACAGCGCCGGCTTCGGTAACGCAGCTCGGAGCGGCATAGTTGTTGAATCCTTGCGCTCCGCCAAGTGGCTCGACTTCATCATTCTCAAAGACCATTCGATCATGAACGACCTCACCCGTCGCTTCGTCGATCGCGATGACGAATTGCTTTTTTCCATCAGGTGTCGCGGTGGTCAACCAAACCTTGCCGTCAGCGATCACGGGCGACGAATGCCCTTCGCCGTGCAGTGGAGTCTTCCACTGGATGTTTTCAGAATCCGTCCAATGCGTCGGCAAGCCCTTCGCGTCCGCGTCGGAAACAACGCCATCGCCCGTCGGTCCATGCCGGTCAGGCCACTGAGCATGGCAAGGCTCACAAACACCTAGCACCGCAGCGAGAAATATAGTTCGGATCATGACTTAAGCATTCAAAGCAATCGTTGGCGGGAATCGCTGATTGTATCTCAAGATCACTCACAGCGGGATTGTGTGAAGCGAATCGAGTTCGAACATCTCGAATACCTCGACGCGACCGCGATTGCGAGGATTTTTAAACAAAATTGCTGGCGGCCGCCGGGACGTCTTGCTCCAACATGTCGAAATCATTGCCCCTGGCTAACGATGTCGCATGCCCGTCCATCCATCGTATTCCTCCAGGCGATCCGTAACGCACCCATAGCCGGATCAGCGACGTAGCAGACTTCTCTTGGCTTGCACTGCTGGCGCTCTAGCTCCGCTTCAACCAAGCCGCGATATAGGGGTTGCTTCAGGAGCACGCTTCCTGCACAGGCGAGTGTGTAGCCTGAGGGTGGAAACGCGAGCTCGCTCGCTACCGCGATGACGAGCGACGCCAGTGTTCGGGCACCTTCGTCGACAATCTCTTTGGCGATGGGGTCGCAAACGTATTCCTGAAATACCACGGCCGCAAGGGCTGCGATTTGCGTTCTCGGATCGGGCGATTCATAGCACCAACCAATCAACTGCTCGGGAGTCGAAAGTTGCAAGTGATCGAGCACCGCCGACACCAGCGTCGTTGACGCTTTGCGAGCATCTCCGGCACTGCAAACGCGGTTCAATGCCTGTGCGGCAAGCCAGTACCCGCTGCCCCAATCGTCGAACAAGTATCCACATCCACCCGCCCGCGCGGTTTGCTTCGATAAGTTTCGTCCCCAAGCCAGCGAACCCGTTCCCGCAATGAGCGCGATGCCGCTGGCGTCATCGGTTGTGGAGGCCAGTAGAGATTCTGCGTCGCCGGCTACCACTGCATGTTTTGCCAGACCTTGGTTCGCACACCAATCGAGGATTCGTTGCTGCTCATTAGCGCGTCCGGCGCCAGCAACACTCAAGCACGCGGCGTCGGCGGCGAAAAACTCCCTGCCGGCGCTCGCATACGCTTGATGCAACGTGTTTTTGATGGATTCAAACGCGGCCTCGAACCCGACGGACCGTGGGTTGGCGGCCGCGCCGACCGATGCACCGATCGTAAGCAATTGTCCATCGACGACTTCACCGAGCAAAACTTTCGTTTTGGTCCCACCCGCGTCGACGCCGAACACGAGTTGTTTACGCATGACCCAGAGCCTCTCGCAATCGCCCCTCGACGCGGGCCAGACGCTGGCGAGCCGCCGTCGCATCGATCGACCCGAGGTGCGACACGATCGCCGTCTTCACCTCGCCATCACATTTCGCAAGTAGTTGCTCGGATGCATCGAATTCGAGCCCGGTCACTTCGCTGACAATACGGATGCTGCGGATTCGCAACTTGGCGTTGGATGCGCGTAGATCGACCATTAGATTCCCATAAGTTTTTCCGATTCGCACCATGGCGCCGGTGGTCAACATATTAAGAACCATCTTGGTGGCGGTACCGGCCTTGAGTCTCGTCGAACCACTGAGCACCTCGGGGCCGACCACAGGAGCGATGACGATTGCCGCGTGGTGGTGCAACTTCGAGTTCGCATTGCAAGTCACGCCGACGGTCACCGCACCGCACTGGCGAGCGTAATCGAGCCCGCCAAGCACGTAGGGTGTACCGCCGCTCGAAGCAATGCCCACCAGCGTGTCAATCGATGAGAAATGGTGCTTCGTCAAGTCCTCAGCCGCTTGCGTCAAGGAATCCTCGGCACCCTCAATTGCACGCCGCAGCGCCGCGTCGCCGCCAGCAATGATTCCGACGACCATCTCGGGCGGCGAGTTGAATGTCGGCGGACACTCCGAAGCATCCAGCACTCCCAATCGACCCGATGTGCCGGCGCCCATGTAGAATAGTCGACCACCGCTGCGGAAGCTCGTGACGATCGCGTCGATCGCTTGGGCAACGGATTGTTTTTCTTGACCCACCGCAGCGGCCAACAGGGCATCTTCGGCGTTCATCAGCTCGACGATCTCCAGCGAGCTGAGCGAATCAAGATTAGTTGACTTTTCGTTACGCGTTTCAGTCGTCAATGCGTTCATCAATTTTACTAACCCTCCGCTGGCTAAGAGTCAGCCCCTTTTTCGGATACCCCAGTCATTCACCACGACCGTTATGATAGAGTCCGCTGTTCATCGGCAGTACTTCAGATTTCGCTTTCGTGACTCGGATTTCAGATGCCGCTTTCCATCGGTGCAATCGATGCCGTCGTGCTGGTACTTTCGG